>NC_011899.1:697500-957500 GCF_000020485.1 Halothermothrix orenii H 168 | reverse complement strand
TTTAATGCCTCATCAATTTTTTTTCCTTTTACCAGTTCAGTAACCATACTACTGGTCGCCACAGCTGCACCACAACCAAATGTTTTAAACTTAATATCTTCTATCGTATCATCTTTAATCTTTAAATATAGTTTTATTATATCCCCACAAACAGGATTACCTACTTCTCCTACCGCATCTGCATCCTTTATCTCACCGACATTTCTGGGATTATTGAAGTGTTCCATTACTTTTTCAGAATACATTTTTATCATCTCCTCCATTTTAAAAACTATGCTGAGAACTTACTCAGAAGCTGAATCAAACAATGGAGACATAGCCCTTAATTTTTTTATAATCCCCGGTAATACTTCAAGAACATAATCAACTTCTTCTTCGGTATTGTTATATCCCAGGGTTAATCTTAAAGAGCCATGGGCAATCTCATGAGGCCTACCTATAGCCAGTAAAACATGGGAAGGATCCAGAGAACCTGAAGTACAGGCAGAACCACTTGATCCCGCAATCCCCATCATATCGAGATTTAATAGAATCGATTCCCCTTCAATATACCTAAAACAGAAATTAACATTATTGGGAAGCCTATCTTCCCCCCGGGGACCATTTAAATATACTTCATCAATTTCATTTTCAATGCCGTTTATTAATTTATCACGAAGTTTTTTCAGCTTAAGACGTTTTTCTTCCAGGTTATGTGCAGCCATTTCAGCAGCTTTACCCAGACCAACAATGCCGGGAACATTCTCCGTTCCAGCTCTCCTTCTCCTTTCCTGAGCACCCCCGGACATCTGGGGTGCTAATTTAACACCCTTTCTTATATACAGGGCTCCTACCCCTTTAGGACCATTAAACTTATGACCGGATAGAGATAATAAATCAACTCCCAGTTTTTCTACATCTACCGGTATCTGACCGATAGCCTGAACAGCATCAGTATGGAAATAAATATCATGTTCATTGGCTATTTTAGCGATCTCTTTAACTGGCTGAATGGTCCCAATCTCATTGTTCGCCAACATAATTGATATCAAAATCGTATCTTCTCTTATAGCCTCTTCCACCTTAGAAGGGTCTACAAACCCTTTTTCATCAACAGGTAAATAGGTTACATCAAAACCAAGGTATTTCTCCAGATATTCACAGGTATGAAGAACGGCATGGTGTTCGACACTTGAGGTTATAATGTGTTTACCCCTGTCCTGTAAAGACATAGCCACTCCTTTTATGGCCAGGTTATCGGCTTCAGTACCACCACTGGTAAAAATTATCTCCCTTTCATCTCTTGCTCCAATTAATTCTGCAACTTTCTCCCGGGCTTCACTTACAGCTCTGGCAGCATCCTGCCCAGGGGTGTGGACACTTGAGGGATTTCCGTAGTATATATTAAAATAGGGTTCCATAACTTTAATAACTTCAGGTGCAACCGGTGTGGTTGCAGCATTATCTAAATAGATATTCTTCATATAAAAACACCCCTTAAAATATTCAGATATGATACATCAAACCTTTATTTTTATTACGTATTAGTTCTTTTGCCCTTTCCTGTAAGTCTCTTAAAGTAACCGAGTCAAGGATTTCACTTACCTGTTTCTGTAATTTTACCCACAATTCATGGGTAACACATTTATCTATTAAACTACAGACATCTTCGTCATTATCGAGAACACAGTCGGTCGGTGCAATAGGACCCTCGAGGGTTCGAAGTACATCTCCAGCAGTAATTTCATCAGCATCACGATTTAACAAATAACCGCCATGGGCCCCTCTCACACTCTTAACAAGCCCTGCTTTACGTAAATTGGCGAAAAGTTGTTCCAGATACTGCTCAGATATCTGTTGTCTCTCCGCAATTTCCCTTAAGGGAATTGCACCCGAATCCTGGTGGATGGCAAGGTCAACCATTGCTCTTAGTCCATATCTACCCCTGGTGGATATTTTCATGTTTTCACCCCACTAATCCTGATTAATTTTATCAACTTTATATGATTATTTTAACACAACCCATTGTTACTGTCAACATATATATTCAGCACCAGTACGTGTCAAGAAAAGGTAGGAAGAATATTTCACCTCAAACAACCCATAAATATTTATTCTAAATAGTTGCCAGTCCTCTTATTGCTTTTACCCAATCTTTACCGCTATCTGGACCATTTATTGCAGGTATTTTTGCCTGTAACCACTTACTCCAATCCCTGTCCACTTTCTTAAACATATATTTTATTTTCCTTACCGGGTTTTTTATTGTGTAATACTGATCTCCAAGTCTTTCTTTTAATTCCTTGTTATGTTTTAACATTAAAATTCTAGCCATTGCCTCAGCACCTTTTTTGCTCCAATTCATTCCCTGGTTCTTCATCCTGCGAGCCACATTCTTATCCACATAGCCCTCAGCTGCTCCCATCCCATGTAATTCTTTATTCCTTAATTCTGTTGGTATTCGATATCTGTAATCTAATAAGTGCTCTTCATACTTTTTAAAATGCTTTATTATTTTCCTCCTCTTTTCTCGGTTTTCAGCTGTTTCTCCCATACATATTAACGATTCCAATGTGTCCAGAAATACCTGCTTTCTTCCTTCTGCTAATACCCTGCATAAATCATCTGCAACTTCTCTTCCAAAGTATAATCCTATATCTCTTTTTATATGATACCTATCCAGTTGTACTATTATATTTTCAAAGTATTCCTTACTGGTCTTTTGTATCCAGCTGGCACCGTCCCCGTTTAATACTACTAAAGTGTTTTCAAGATTATATTTTTTGCTTATTTGATGGATTAATTCTTCATAAAAGTCATCTGCTTTTCCATAGACTCCTGCTACTATTTGTGGCTCCTTCAATCTCTTCCGTTTTTTTGCTGGACTAGTGTATTCCCAGCCCTCATGGATTAATCCCAGTTTGATTTCCAGCTTCTTTCCTCCTTCTTCCTGACTACCAACCATTATCCCGTCAGCTTCAATGAATAGTAGTGGTATTTCTTTTTCCTCTCCTTTTAAAATCTTACCTCCAGTGAATACTTCCTCTTTTTCATGTTTGAGTCTCTCTGACTCCCTTTTTCCAAAATCCCTGACTTCATTAAAGATATTTGTATGGCTTAAATGGGGAAAACCGGCTTCAGCCAGTACTTCCTCCACTTGCCTGTAGCTCATCTTACTTGCCAGTATTACCAGCAGTTTTAGGTATTCTCCACTTACTCTTTTTTTCTTTTTTAACCCCAGTTTTTTGTCCAGTAAAATGACGCTTTTTCCTGTTTTTTGGTCTTTATATAGTCGCCTTCTAAGCTTGATGTTTCCAACTTTAGTCGATATCGTTCTTTCTAAAAATCTTACTACTTCTAAATTTTTATCTTTATTTTTAAATAGCTCTTCTTCAAGCTTTTCTATTACCTTCTCCATTATCTGCCTTGCAAGTTCCAGTGCTGCCTTCTCCAAGGTATTGATATCTGTTATGTTTTGTAGTAAAATATTTACCATAGAGACCTCAACTCCTTTGGTCGGGTTTGTTTGAGGTCTCTATTTCTTTATCTATACCTTGTTTTCCTTCTTTTCCTACTTAAATTTTACACGTTCTTTAGAAATTAATATAAAAGGTGTCAGGAATAATAACCCTGACACCTTTAAAAAATATAATAATATTTTATGAGTCCATATTAAGTTAATGAAAGTTCTTTTCTGGTAGTAAATTTTTTTGTTAACTCATCAAAACCCCTTTCAAGATCTTTATCATCTTTAGCCTGGCTGATAACCTTTATTATATCCCCCTCGAGTTTTTTCCCATCCCGGGGGTTGATAATAATGTTTTCCATATTTCCAATTATTTCTTTAAAGAGATTGATTTTATTATATAATAAATTTAAAATTTTTTCTTCAATTGTATCTTTAGTAGCCAGGTTATAAATTAAAACATCTTTTGTTTGCCCAAGTCTGTGAACCCTACCGATACGTTGTTCTATTTTCATAGGGTTCCAGGGTAAATCATAATTAATTATAACATTACAAAACTGAAGATTTAAACCCTGACTACCGGCCTCTGTGCTTATTAAAACATCTTTTTTCTGCTGGAATATATATTTTATCCATTCTTTTCCACTGGAACTTAATGCACCATTAAATAAAATAGTTTTATATCCTCTTTTTTCAAGGTAATGGGCAATAAACTCCTGAGTAGCACGGTATTCTGTAAATATTATAGCCTGACCATCAATCCCTTTTAAAATTTTTTCTACTTCTTTTATTTTAGCATTTGTTCGTATATTCCGGGCAAGTCCATATAATTCCCGTAAATAGGGGGATTTATCACGGGACCTGGCCAGGGTCCTCTGTAAAGCAAAGGAGCTGCTACATAATTCCCGTTGATAGGTTAATAAATTTAATATACTTATCTTTTTTACCCTTCTCCGGTTATATTCATCTTTGACATAAGAAGTAACCTTATTATATAATTCCCTCTCTTCAGGAGTCAGCTCCACAGTCACCTGGTGTATATGCCTTTCCGGAAAGACAAGCCCTGTATCATCATGGGAATTTCTTATCATTACCTTATCTAAGTCGACCTTTAACTGGTCACTGTTTTTGACAAGATGTTTTCCGGCAACATATCTGTCTTTAAAGTCCTTATAATCTTTATATAAGTCAGGGTATAGGATAGTAATTAGATTATATAATTCTTTTAAATTGTTTTGAATGGGGGTGGCTGTCAACAGAAGACAATACTTCTTTTTTAAACTGTTAACAAATTTCCAATTTAGGGTATCCCTGTTTTTTAAACGATGGGCTTCATCAACAATAACCATATCAAAATCAATTTGTTTTAAATACCTGGCATGATTTTTGCGCTTGGCCTTATCCAGTGACGCAATTTGATGGTCAAAATACATCCAGCCCCTTCCTTTTCGATTAAAAAAAATATCATCTATCTTAAATTTATTTACCATTTCATTGGTCCACTGAAAACCAAGAGAAGCTGGAACCAGTATCAAAAATTTCTTGACCAGGCCCCTGTCCATATATTCTCGCAATATCATGCCAGCTTCAATAGTTTTACCTAACCCCACCTCATCAGCAAGAATAGCACGTCCGTTTAATTCATCTATAACTTTTCTTACTGTTTTCTTCTGGTGTGGTAATAATTCAATATCCGGTTTTTCATAGGCAATTCGTTATCACCTCCTTATATTCTTAAAATTCCCTTTTCTAACTGCTATTTATGTAGGTAACTTTTACTTATAAATTTATACCAATAATACCTCCTATAGCTCCAACCAACAATCCCAGAATAAGCAATAAAAATATATTTCCGATGGAAATAGGCATACTAATTGTTCCCAGCAAAATTATTATGGCCATATAAATAAGACCACCAAGTCCTCCATTCAACCAGCCGTTTTCCTCAACCCGTCTTGCAATAAAAAAACCAATAAAACCAATAATCATGAAATTCCCAATTATAAGTACGGTATTTAATGATGAAAGGCTTAAAGCAGTAATAATATTGGAGAAAAATGCCAGTATTAAACTTAACAAAATTAAAATAACAACACCTAAAACTACTCCCTTAAAAATTACCGTATTATTAATTATTCTTTCCTGGTATTCATCATACATAAAAATCCCCCCTTCTTAATGTATATTATGGAAAGGGGGAAAAAATACATTATAGGTTATTCAGGTTATGATTAAGAATATCTATCTGAGATAAATCAGTTAAATCTATTTTTAATGGTGTTATAGAAATATAATTGTTTTTAATCGCCCAGATATCGGTACTATCATGTATATTATTATCAACATTATTTCCTGTTAGCCAGTAATACGGTTTTCCCATGGGATCAAATCTTTTTTCAAAACTATCTTCATAAAGGCTTTTACCCAATTTTGTTATTTTAATTCCATTAATTTTTTCACCAGGTAAATCGGGAATATTGATGTTTAACAACATTTTTTGATCCAGAGATAAAAAATCAAAATTATTTAATAACCTTACAATAAAGTCAGCCCCTGTTTTGAAATGATATTGTCCGTTACTATTAAGGGAGACAGCAATAGAGGTATATCCCATCATCCACCCTTCAATAGCAGCAGATACAGTACCCGAATATAGAACATCATAACCAAGATTAGGGCCATCATTAATACCTGAAATTATTATATCTGGTTTAAATCCTGCCAGTTTTTCAACACCTAGCTTCACACAATCGGCCGGGGTTCCATCAATTTTATATACATCAATTTCACCTTTTATATTTAATTTAATCTTATAGGCCCGTAAAGGATAACTAATTGTTATTGCATGACCGGTAGCACTACGTTCTCTGTCAGGTGCAGACACAACAACCCGATGGCCTGCAGAAACTAAATAACTGGCGAGTATAAATATCCCTTCAGCATAAACACCATCATCATTGGTTAATAGTACATTCATTATTACACCCTCTTTCCACATTCCTGTAAATATAAAACTACATATTGACAAATTAGTTAATTCTAATATATATGATAACAGGAATGTAAAGATAATACTATAATACATTTGAAGTTTATTAGTAAAAAAAATCGATAACTATAAAATATAGTTTGTATTCTTAATTTATCATTAATATATTTTATTATTATTAACTATGTTAATAAATATATGTTTTAGAGAGTATGTGAGACTATTTGAGAGTATTGTTTATATAATTTATTTTAAAATACTTTAATCTTAAATAATTACCTTTGACCTTTGAGAATATTTACTGTATACTATAAATCGTCGTCGGGCTGTGGCGCAGTTTGGTAGCGCACCTGCTTTGGGAGCAGGGGGTCCTGAGTTCAAATCTCAGCAGCCCGACCACTTTTTTCAATAAAATACTGATAAAAGTGCCCTCATCGTCTAGTGGTCCAGGACACCAGGTTTTCATCCTGGCGGCAGGGGTTCGAATCCCCTTGAGGGTGCCATTTTATTTGGAGGGGTGCCCGAGTGGTCAAAGGGAGCAGACTGTAAATCTGCCGGCGATTGCCTTCAAAGGTTCAAATCCTTTCCCCTCCACCATTTATTATAATCAAATTTAAACATTTTACAATATATAATTTTGTATTTTATATATAACAAATTTAAAATTACTTAATAAAAAAAGACGGGATTAAACCCGTCTTTTTTTAATTATAATCATAATTTAATTTCTTTTAATATAACTTCGCCTTTGCCACCCCAGGGTCCAAGGAGGACACCATCCTTCTTCATGGTGATTCCAGCTGCATTACCAATTTTTAATTCAACTTCCTCCTCGCCAGAAAACTTCATTGTTTCACCTTTTTCAATAAAACCCTGGTAAACACTCCTGCCATCTATTTTAATGTTGATCCAGCTCCTGTCACGGGCAATAAGTTCTATCTCCTTTAATCTGACATCCTTTTCCTGCTTCTCTACTGAACTTTGTTTAGTATCTTCATTATTTTTGTTGATATCAGGTTTATTATCTATTCCTTCTAATTCATCAATATCTGCACTCTGGGTCATTGTCTGTTCTGCCTCAGTATCAGGTAAATGATTTGAATTATTTGAGAAAACATTAAAGATAATAACAAATATTAATAACAGACCTACCAGGGATACTATAATAATATTTCTAACTTTTTTATCAATATTAAGATTAAATGAAGAACTGTTCTTCTCCTGTTCTTTAAGGGCTTCTTCTCTTTCCTTCCTTGCTTGTTCTTCAAGCATATTCAGGTATTCTTTTACAATAGCATCTCCATTCAGCCCAACCTGGTTCGAATAACCTTTTAAAAAGGCTTTTACATATACTTCGCCTGGAATAATATCATAATTATCATTTTCCAGTGCTTTTAAATACCTGACCCTTATTTTAGTCTTTTTAGATATTTCTTCAAGGGAAAGTCCTGATTTATTCCTGGCCTCTTTTAGTTTACTCCCTATACTCAATAATTTACCTCCTTTCTCTTAACTTAAATCAAAACTATTAAATGTTGTAATATAATTAGATATATCTTTATGAGTCCCATTATCCCCATCATGCAGTTCTATAAACAGATCAAAATCCTCCCAGGTAAGGCTGGTTTCCTTTATAATTATTTCTGGGTGTTCTACAATTCTTAGCAAGGGTTTATTGATAATCTCTCTTATGAATTTAATGTGTTTTGAGGGAGAACGATAAAATGTTGTTATAGAATCAATAATAAAAATAGTATTTTTATTCATTATGTCTTTTGAAACCTGACTCCTGGCGACTTTCCTTAAAAGGGTTGATGATAATAATTGCCAGTGTTTATTGGCATGTACCGCAGCTGCTATAGCTGTTTCTGTTTTCCCTACTTTCGGCGAGCCTTTAAATCCAATCAAAGCAGCATTATGCCTTTTTAAATATTCACCTAAAAAATCTATTAATAAATCCAGGTTCTCTCTTTCAAAAATAAAGCAATTGTCAGAATCCCTTCTGGTCATTTTTTTACCATGTCTTAAGGCAATTATATCAATAAGGCCAGGTTTTCTGAAGGCAGTAACTTTAAGATCGTTAATACCAGGGAGTGATTCTTTTAAAATTTCAAAAATTTCTTCTCTATCTATTTCAATCAATAACCCCCGGTAATTATTTTCTATACTTGCAATAGTCAATATATTCACATTTAAGAGGCCTAACATTGAGGCCACATCACCAAGGAGACCTGTTCGGTTATGGGTAATTTTATATTCTAGATAATATGTAGGCAAATTTTTCACCTCATCTTTTATTTTATTCTATAAACATACATTAAACTCCTTTTTTTTTAAATAGCAAAAAGGGGGGAAATTAATCCCCCCTTTTTCCTAATTTTTTTATTCTTTTTCATAGGGTTGACCATCTGCAGCAGGAGGGGTAGCACTACCCACAATTCCAGTTAACGCTAAAATGGTCAATACATATGGCAACATTAACAAAATATATCTCGGGACATCCAGGCCCAGGGTCTGGGCCAGCATTTGTAAAGCATGCGCAAAACCAAACAACAGGGCTGCTAACATGGCCCCATGCGGAGTCCATTTCCCAAATATCATAGCTGCCAGAGCGATAAAACCCCTTCCAGCAGTCATCTCTTTAACAAATATATTTAAAAACCCAATTGAAAGACTGGCACCCCCCAGTCCTGCCAACAAACCACTTATCATTACACAAATATACCTAATACGTTTGACACTAACCCCGACTGTATCTGCAGCTGCCGGGTGTTCTCCCACTGCCCTAACCCTTAGACCAAAAGGAGTTTTCCATAATACCCAGTATGTTACAGCTACCATAACTAAAGCCATATAAACAAAGGGAACATGATTTCCAATAATTGGTCCAATTATCGGTATATCCTTGATAACAGGTATTGCCCAGTTCCCCAGCTGGTTAACTTTTGGAGATTGTCCGGCTGTGCCAAACATTACATAAAGTAGAAGTCCGGTTAATCCAACTGCGAAAATATTGATAGCTGTACCACTAACAACCTGATTGGCTTTAAATTCAATTGAGACCAGGGCATGTATAGCGGCAATTAGTATACCGGCCAGCATTGCCCCTAGAACCCCAAGCCAGGGGCTACCAGTAAAATAAGAAATAGACATGGCTGTAAAAGCCCCTATTAACATAATACCCTCAAGGGCAATATTAATAACTCCTGATCTTTCTGAAAAAACCCCACCGAGGGCTGCAAAGATTAAAAGAGTTGCCGCCCTTAAAGTAGCAGATAATAAAGCAACAGCAGTTCCTATGATACTAGTCACCGGCACCCACTCCTTTTTGACTGGTTTTCTGGGCCAGTAATTTAAAAGCATATTCTGCCGCAACGAACAGTATTATAATAGCCTGGATAACTTCGATTACTTCTTTGGGAACACCGGCCAGGCTTTGCATCTGATTAGAACCGCGGGCCAATACACCAAATAAGAGTGCTCCCAGGACAACACCAGCTGGATGGTTCTTACCTAACAGGGCTACTGCAATACCGGTAAATCCATAACCCAAAAACCCGAAAGGTTGATAAGCTCTGGGTTCCAGACCCATTACCTGGGTAGAGCCGGCCAGCCCGGCCAGAGCACCACTTATAAACATAGCCAGAACCATACTTTTACCGACGTTAATTCCTCCATAACGTGAGGCTTCAGGGTTTAACCCCACTGCACGAATTTCATAACCTATAGTTGTTTTCCACAAAATATAATACACTAAAACTGCCGCAATAAGGGCCAGTAAAATACTGGTGTTTAATCTGGGAGGAAGGAGTTTGTGTAACTGAGCTGTTTCTTTAATAACCGGTGTTGCCGGCAAAGCAACCGAAGGATCCTTTAATTTCTTACCCAATAAAAACCCCACATAATGAAATCCAATATAATTTAACATGATGGTAGTTATAACTTCATGAACACCCATTTTTGCTTTTAAATAACCGGCAATACCTCCCCAGAGTCCACCCGCAATAATTCCTGCAATAAGAGCCAGGGGTACATGGATAAACCATGGCAAACTCAGGGCATAACCGACCCAGGCCGTTGCTGTATAAGCAACCAAAAATTGCCCCTCCCCACCAATATTAAATAGTCCAGTTCTAAAAGCAAAAGCCACTGAAAGACCCGTAAATATTAACGGAGTAGTATTTACAAGCATTTCTGAAAAACCCCTGAGACTACCAAATGAACTATTTATTAAAACCTGATAAGCTTTAAAGGGATTTTTACCGATGATAACCATAAATATTCCCCCGGCCACCAGTCCAAATATTACAGCTATAACCGGAAAAATCAGGTTATTAAAATACTCCTGAGAACCAGTTTTATCAGATTTAACTTTATTAACTCTTTTATCAGTACCTAACACTTACACTCCCCCTTCCACGGCATTGTTAGTAGTTGCACCGGCCATAAGCATACCCAGTTTTTCTTCTGTAGCTTCATCAGGATCAAGAATATCAACTATTTCTCCCTCATATATAACCGCAATTCTATCACTTAAGGAAAGAATCTCGTCAAGCTCCAGTGATATAAGGAGGACGGCTTTTCCAGAATCACGTTGTTCTATAATCTGTTTATGAATAAATTCAATAGCTCCAACATCTACCCCACGGGTCGGCTGAGCTGCAATTAATAAATCATGTTCTCTATTAAATTCCCGGGCAATTATTACTTTTTGCTGGTTACCACCTGATAATGATTTGGCCTTGACATCTTCATCTGGAGTCCGTATGTCAAAATCCTTAATTAGATTTCTAACTTCTTTTCGTATTTTGTTATAATTCATATTAAGACCATTACTATAAGGAGCTCTATAGTGATTTCCGAGGATGAGGTTTTCATATAAAGCAAAATCTAAGACAAGCCCTCTCTTCTGCCTATCTTCAGGAATATAAGAAACTCCTGCTTCAATAATTTGACGGGTAGAATAGCTTGCTATATTTTTACCTTTAAGATATATCTCTCCATCTTCAATCTCTCTTAACCCGGTTAATACTTCGGCCAGTTCAGATTGGCCATTACCCTCTACACCGGCAATTCCCAGAATTTCTCCCCTGCGTACAGAAAAACTTGTCCCGTTAAGGGCCATTAATCCTCTGTCATTTCTGGCTTTTATATTACTTACTTCCAGGATAACTTCACCGGGGTTTGCTTTTTCTTTCTCTACCCTTAAAAGTACTTCCCTGCCAACCATCATTTTGGCAAGGTCTTCTGAGGTCGCAGAATCAGCTTCAACAGTATTTATTAATTTTCCCCTGCGAATAACCGTTACCCTGTCAGCTATTGCCTTTACTTCCTTTAATTTATGGGTGATAAATATTATAGATTTTCCTTCTTCTGTTAGGCTCCTCATAATATCAATTAATTCATCAACTTCCTGCGGAGTCAGAACAGCTGTTGGTTCATCAAGGATTAAAATATCCGCCCCTCTATAAAGGGCTTTAAGAATCTCTACCCTCTGTTGCATACCGACACTTATATCCTGAACTTTTGCCTCAGGGTCAACGTTTAGTTTATACCGTTTTGACAACTGCTTTACATCTTTAACTGCTTTTTCGTAGTCAAGCTGATAATTTCTAACCGGTTCACTCCCGAGGACAATATTTTCAGCAACAGTAAACGGAGGAACCAGCATAAAATGTTGATGAACCATTCCAATTCCCAGGTTAATAGCATCATTGGGGTCAGAAATAGAAACCTTTTTACCATTAATAAATATATCTCCTTCATCTGGCTGATATAAACCATAAAGACATTTCATCAAAGTTGTCTTCCCTGCCCCGTTTTCCCCCAGTAGGGCGTGAATTTCGCCTTTTTTTAATTCGAAATCAACTTTATCATTGGCTACAACTCCAGGAAACCTTTTAGTTATACCGTTCATCTGGATGACCGGGTCACCATTATTCATAAAATAAGTCCTCCCCTCTAAAAAGTTTTTCTCTTTAACGTTTTCCTAAAAACTTAACGCTTTCTTAATACTTTAAATTGAAACTGGTCAGATCTGAAATAATTCTGGGAAAACAATATCATCCGTTCATCAGTATCATAATGATACTGTTCTAACAATAGTAACGGGCTTTTTTCTTTAATATCCAGTTTTTCAGCCAGACTTTTGTCGGTAATATATGGCACAATATGGGTCAGGGCGTATTTTATAAAAATTCCATATTTATTTTCCAGTAATTTAAATAAAGAACCCTGAAAATCCCTTTTACTGATACCATTTTCTAGATATTTTAATCCTAAATGATCAAGGCAGTATACTACCGGTTGATTGTCGGCAGTACGTATTCTTTCGATTTTTAATATTTTATGGGAAGAATCCAGTCTCATTTTTTTAGATAATTTGTCATCCGGGTATATTTCTTCTAACCTTAAAACCTTTGAGCCTGGAGTGTAACCGGCGTTTTCAATGGTCTTGGTAACACTTACTAATTCCTCAATCCCCTTTAAGAATCTGGGAGTTTGTTGGTTTACAAATGTTCCAATTCCCTGATGTTTTACGATCTTTCCTTCCTCTTCCAGGACCCTTAAAGCTTCCCTTAAAGTAGCTCTACTAACCCCCAGTTCATTAGATAAAGCTGTTTCTGATGGCAGACGATCCCCTGGTTTATATATTTCTTTTTTAATTTTATTTTCAATATATTCTTTAACACGCAAATAAAGGGGGCGGCTGTCCTGTTTTATTAAGTCCAAATAACCACTCCCTTCCTGGTTAATTATATTAGTTATTAGAAATTTTTTAAAAGTCTTACCTGTCAGACATCATACCTTTACAATACCATAACCCCAGTTTTTTGTCAAGACTTGTCATCTGTTTGACCATTGTTAAGTATTTCCTCAAGGTCATCTTCATTAATTAGAACTTCCCTGGGCTTGCTACCGGCATAAGGACCGACTATACCATCTTCTTCCATCATATCAATAAGACGGGCTGCCCGGGAATGTCCAATGTGTAATTTTCGCTGGAGCATAGAAATAGAAGCCCGGTATTTTACAACCAACCTTACTGCTTCTTCATATAACTCATCCTTTTCATCATTTACAGATAATTGTACTTCTTTAATATCATCAAGTTCTACTTTATAGTCAGGATCAGCCTGGTTTTTAACATAACTAACTACCCGCCTGATTTCATCATTATCTATAAAAGCCCCCTGAATTCTCTGAGGTTTCTGGGAACCAGCAGGTGCGAACAGCATATCACCTTTGCCCAGCAACTTTTCTGCCCCTCCCATATCGAGTATAGTTCTGGAATCAGTCTGGGAAGAAACAGCAAATGATATTCTACTGGGTATATTGGCCTTTATTAGACCGGTTATAACATCAACCGAGGGACGTTGAGTAGCAATAACCAGGTGAATACCGGCTGCCCTTGCCATCTGGGCGAGGCGACAGATATTATCTTCCACTTCCCTGGCAGAAACCATCATTAAATCTGATAACTCATCTATTACCACAACAATATAAGGTAATTTTTCTCCGGGGGCAACTGTTTTATTGTAAGATGTTATTCCCCTGGTTCCACTTTGTGAAAATAACTCATATCTTCTTTCCATTTCTTCAATAACCAGTTTTAAAACACTGGCCGCCTTCCTGGGATCAGTAACTACAGGGGCAAATAGATGGGGTAAGTCCTTATAAATACTTAATTCAACCTTTTTAGGGTCTATTAACATTAATTTAACCTCATCAGGTGTTGCCTTAAAAAGAATACTGGTAATAATAGTATTCATACAGACACTTTTTCCAGAACCAGTAGCCCCGGCTACCAGAAGGTGAGGCATCCTGGAGAGGTCAGTAATAATAGGCTGTCCATCTATTCCCATTCCCAGAGCCAGGGAAAGTTTGCTTTTAGAATTTTTAAATTTCCTGGTATTGATAATATCACGGAGCCGTACCAGTTTGTTACTCATATGTGGTACTTCAATACCAACTGCAGATTTACCGGGAATCGGTGCTTCTATTCTGACATCAGGGGCAGCCAGAGCCAGGGCTATATCATTGGCCAGACCCACTATCTTGCTGACCTTAACTCCGGAGGCAGGCTGGACTTCATACCTGGTTATGGTTGGTCCATGGTTAACCCCCAGTACTTTTGCCTTAACACCAAAACTTTCAAGGGTTTCTTCCAGAAGATCGGATTTATTTCCGGGTTTATTTCTTTTTTTATTACTCTTTTTTAATAAATTTATCCCCGGCAATTTATAAACATGACTTTTAGACGAAGAAGAATTAGAACCATTACCCTTTTTTGCCCTGTCCTCTTCTGTAGTATCACTTTTTTCATCTACATTTACGTCTAATTTACCTCTGTTATCTTTATCTACTTCAGAAGCTAACATGTCT
Organism: Halothermothrix orenii H 168; assembly: GCF_000020485.1. Classification (GTDB taxonomy): domain Bacteria; phylum Bacillota; class Halanaerobiia; order Halanaerobiales; family Halothermotrichaceae; genus Halothermothrix; species Halothermothrix orenii. Next base: position 942,681 of record NC_011899.1, on the reverse strand, counting down.
TCTTCAGGTAAAGTATCTTCATCAGGGTAAATCTCTTCTTCTATAAAACTATCAAAGGCATCCTGTTCAAATTCATTATCATCTAATTCATTTCCGTCAACTTCATTAACCCTTTTTCTTTTTAATATATTTCTTATTTTCTCCCATGGTTTTCTTATCAAAAACTTAAGCCTGTCCAATATTGAAACCAGTAAAACATCAGCCCATAACAGGATTCCTATTAATAAAAAGGCTGTTAATATTACATAAGCTCCGATGTAGCCAAAAAGGGTATTACAAACCCATGTTAAGCCACCACCTATCCAACCTCCTCCTTCTCCCATTTTTGCATATTCAAGGGGAAAGTTGCCATACAGGTAATTATGGATAATTCCCAGAGAAATAATGTATGTTAAAAGAAACCCACCAATCCTGCTATTTAAAGCCAGTGATTTCAGTCTTATAAGGGTTATACCCCATACTATTAACAAACAGGGTATTAAATAAGAGCCTATCCCTGTTGAATTACGGTAAAAATCAGCCAGAACAGTCCCGACCACACCAGTAGTACCGGTAAAGATACTCAATCCACTTAATACTCCTAAGGCTGTGATCAATATCCCCAGAATTTCATTTTTGCGCTTTTCTCTGATTTCCTCATCAGGTGATTTATCTTCAACTTTATTTTCACTAACATTATTTTTATCTTCATCTTTAATAGGTTTCTCATTGTTTAACTCCCTGGTCATCTACCTTCACCTCCCATTACTAAATTCTCCATTTTCTAAAATATTCCTGCTAATATTATTATCATAATTCCAACAATCCAGCAGTAATAAGCAAAAACAGTCAACTTTCCTTTCCGCAATATATAAAGTAAATACTTAATGGCAAAATAGCCAGATAAGGCAGCAAAAATAGTCCCGATAATAATACTCAACCAGGTTAACTGTTCCAGTCCAGTTGAAAGAGCATCTTTAAGCTCAACAAGCCCGGCTCCAAAAATAACCGGTGCTGATAATAGAAAAGAATAACGGGCAGCTGCATCTCTATCAAATCCCTGTAATAAAGAAGCAACTATTGTGCTACCGGATCTTGATATACCAGGTATTATAGCCATTCCCTGGGCTACACCTACAATAAGGGCGTTATGGTACTGCATTTCTTTTAGTTCCTTATTATAGTTACTTAATTTTTCACTTAAATATAGAAGAAACCCTGTTACTAATAGCATAAATCCTACTGTTTTGACAGAACTAAAAAGGTTAGCAAAAAAATCTTCAAACAGGATACCGATTATTCCTGTAGGGATAATACCAACCAGAATAAGAATTGTAAGCCATCTTTTTTCCTTCTTAAAAAAAATAATATCCCGGACATCATCCCAGAAAATAATCAAAACCGGGATCACTGTGCCAAAGTGAAGAAATACATCCAGTGTAATCTGGTCAGTATTAATCCCCAGTAGTTCCTGAAAAAGGACCAGATGACCGGAACTGCTGATTGGTAAAAATTCAGTTAATCCCTGAATAATTCCTAAAAATATTACTTTAAATATCTCCATTTAATCCCCTCCTCAACACACTTATAAAAGTATTTAAAAAAGGCAAAAAAATAATCAAATTATATATATTAAATAGTGTATGGGCATTGGCAACCTGTCTGGCCAGGGAGGTATTTGTACTATCAAGCAAAAAAATAAAGGGTTTAATAACCGGTAATAAAACTAAAACCCCAATAAAGTTAAAGAGCAGATGTCCCCAGGCGAGCCGTTTTGAGAAAATAGACGCATTTATACTGGCCAGAAAACCAGTTATACAGGTTCCAATATTACTTCCCAGAGTTACAGCTATTGCATCTGAAAGATTAATCAAATTAACCCGGGCCAGACTGACAGTAATTGCAGTAATAACACTACTACTCTGTACAATTCCAGTAGCAAGAGCTCCCAGCAATATTCCTTTTAGATAATTTCCGCGGCTAAAAGCCAGTAAATTATAGATTATATTCCTGGATGAAGCCAGATCAAAAGATGCTGTCATTAAATGCAAACCGGCAAAAGCAGTTCCAAAACAAAACAGGGATAATCCTCCAAAGAAAACTTTTTTATTAACAAAAAGACCTATAATTGCAACAACCAAACCTGATATAATTATACAGGAGTAATAACTTATAATTGGCAGGGATATTAAATGAACGGTCAGGGTTGTTCCGATATTTGCCCCCATTATAATCAGGACAGCAGGTTTTAAAGCAAGATAGCCAGATTCAATTAGACTTATGACTATAACTGTTAACCCGCTGCTACTCTGGAGAATGGCAGTAGAAACAACCCCAACTAACAGACTTAACAAATTATTATCAGACAGCTTTTTTAAAAGAAGTTCAACCCTTTTAAGAGCCAGTTTTGTCAGGCTCTTTTTACTACCTTCAAGGCCAGCTAAAAAAAAGAAAAGCCCGGTAAGAAAGAGAAGCATAGCTACTTCACCCAGTACTATAACTATGCTCAATAATTAAATTTTATCATTCTTAAGACTGTAATTGCAAGCCGGGTTTAATAACATTACCCGGGGTAAAATCCTGTTTCAAAAAAACCATAGGATCAGAACTTATGACCTGTTCAATTCGGTATCGACCTTCTCCAATTTTTTCTACCATTAAGCTCAAATCATCCTGAACCTTAAATATACGATATTCTGGGGTAAAATCGTCCCATCCCTCAAAAACCATTTCTGCCGGATATAGGGAATAATTAATCAATGGGGAAGCCCTCCTTCCCTCCTGTTTATTAATTCACGTAATTTATTGACTGCTTTATTAAGACCACCAACTTCATCGATTATACCATGGTTAACGGCCTCTTCACCGACCAGTACTGTACCGACATCCCTGACCAGTTCCCCTGTTTGAAACATTAACTGGCGAAAATGATCGGGGAGAATCCTGGAATGCTGGGTTACAAAACTGATAACCCTGTCCTGCATTTTATCCAGATATTCATAGGTCTGTGGTACTCCTATTACCATACCTGTTAGTCTAATAGGATGGATAGTCATACTGGCTGTTGCAACTATATAAGAATAGTCGGTTGATACTGCAATCGGAACCCCTATACTGTGTCCACCTCCAAGGACAACAGATACAGTCGGTTTTGTCATACTATTAATCATCTCTGAAATAGCTAAACCAGCTTCAATGTCACCACCAACCGTATTTAAAATAACCAGCAATCCCTTGATTTTTGGATTTTCTTCTACTGCAACCAGCTGGGGGATGATATGCTCATATTTTGTTGTTTTATTTTTAGGGGGTAATACGAGATGACCTTCAATCTGGCCTACAATGGGGATAGTATGAATATCACTTTTAACATCTGTCGGGGGATTATTTTGCCCCAGTTGCTTTAGAGATTTCAGGGAAGTAGGTTCTAAATTTTTATCAGGCCTGTTATTGGGATTTCCCCTTTTAGGTTGCCTGGTTGGTTGGGGATTAACACCGGATGAGTAGTTTATATTAGGATTATTACCCTGATTTTTTTCATTATTACTCAACTGGACCACTCCTTTCAATTCAAATCTTTTATGTGATAATTTTATTATTACGTTAACAGGGTAAAATTATGTAAATAAATGAACCTCCCGCAATAAAAATAGATGAATGCCTCTAGATGAATGCTTCTATAAGAACAAATTTGCCTTCACCTATAATCATTAAAAAGGTAAATTTATTGATATTGAAATTATCCATAAAAAACACCTGTGAATAATTTCCTGGACATTAAAAAAAAGAGGTGGCAAAAACCCACCCCTTTTTTAATGTTTTTTTATACCTGTTTTATAATTTTTTATACCTGCATAATAATAGGGAGAATCATGGGATTACGTTTAATTTTTTTATAAATATAATCATTTAATGCATCCCTAATGGTACTTTTTAATACAGACCACTCAGTAATATTATTCGCTTCACACTCAGCCAGTGCTTTTTCAACACGTGAGGTTGCTTCAGCAATTAATTCTTCTGATTCACGGATATATACAAATCCCCGGGTAATAATATCTGGACCTGATAATATTTTCCCTTTCTTATCAATGGTCACAACTACAATAATAATACCATCTTCTGAAAGAAGTTTTCTATCCCTTAATACAATGTTGCCAACATCACCAACACCAAGGCCGTCAACCAGAACCTGACCGGCCCTTATTTCGCCGACCTTTTTTACCCTTCGTTTGGTGAAACTAATTACATCACCAATATCAGCAATATAGATATTCTTCTCAGGGATGCCAACTTCTTCTGCTAATTTAGCATGTCGGTGTAAATGCCTGAATTCACCATGAACAGGAACAAAGAATTCAGGTTTTACCAGATTTAACATCAATTTTAATTCTTCTTGACTGGCATGTCCGGATACATGAACTCCTGAAATGTCTTCATAAATTACATTGGCCCCTCTTTTAAATAACTGGTTAATTGTCTGTCCAACCAGTTTTTCGTTCCCGGGTATTGCCGATGCAGAAATAACAACCGTGTCACCATCTTTAATATTTATATGATAATGATCACCCCTGGCCATTCTGGTTAATGCTGCCATGGGCTCTCCCTGGCTACCGGTAGTTAAAAGCACAATTTTATCATCAGGGAGATTAGATATATTTCTAATATCTACTATCATATCTTCAGGAATTATTAAATAACCCAGTTCCCTGGCAATTTCTATATTATTAATCATACTCCGTCCCGTAAAAGCAATCTTACGGTTATATTTAAAGGCAGCATCTACTATTTGCTGAACCCGGTGAATATTGGAAGCAAAAGTAGCCACTACAATTCTATTACGTGCCTTTCTAAAAATATCGTCAATAGTACCACCAACTACTTTTTCTGAAAGAGTATACCCTTCCCGTTCTACATTGGTACTATCTGCAAACAAAGCCAGTACTCCGGGGTAATTATCACCGAGTTCGGCCAGTTTATGAAAGTCTGCTACTTCACCATCGATAGGTGTCTGATCAAACTTAAAATCACTGGCATAAATAATCGGTCCTAAAGGTGTGTGAATGGCCAGAGCACAGGTATCTGCAATACTATGGTTAACAAGTATGAAATCTACTTTAAAAGAACCTACATTTATTGAACTACCTGGGTTAACAACTTTTAACTTACGCCCTTTATTTATTCTATGCTCCTTGAGTTTACCTTCAACAAGCCCCAGGGTCAATTTAGTTCCAAAGACAGGAACATTAATTTCTTTTAACAGGTATGGTAAAGCCCCGATATGATCCTCATGACCATGGGTTAAAACAATACCTTTGACCCTGTTGGCATTTTCCTTTACATAAGAAAAATCAGGGATTACCAGGTCAATTCCCAGCAAATCATCTTCAGGAAACATGACCCCGGCATCAATAATTAATATCTCTCCAGCCATTTCGACAAGCATCATGTTTTTACCTATTTCCCCGACTCCACCTAAAGGAATCATCTTTACTTCATTTATATTATGTTTTTTTGGCATTAATAAAAAAAAACACCTCCATCTTATTGAACCGCTCTCCCATAAATTCTCCCAAAAAAAAAAGAACAAGTCCGTTCATATATCCGTTATATATATTATAACCTGAACTGGTAAAAAAAACAAGCACCAATATGGTGCTTGTTTAAAAAGCCATATTATTTTAATTAAATTGAAGAAAAACCCATATTTAATAATCTTAATTAATTCTATATTAATTTATACTCTTCAAGTATTTGACGTAACTGTTCCTGTTGGGAATGGCTCAACTCCATAAGTGGTGGTCTTAAACTGCCAACCCTGTGTCCGGCCATATTCAGAGCAGCTTTAACCGGAATAGGATTAGTGGTTAAAAACATGGCAGAGAATATGGGACCCAGCTCTTTGTTTAATTGTATAGCTTTATTAATTCTTCCATCTTTAAAGTCTCTTATCATTTCCTTAATCTTATTACCTACCAGATGAGAAGCTACACTCACAACACCATGGCCCCCTACTGAAAGGACCGGTAAAGTTAAAGTATCATCTCCACTGTATATATAAAAATCATCGGGCAGTATCCGGGCCAGGGTAGAAACCTGTTCTAAGTTACCACTGGCTTCCTTTATAGCCACAATATTATCAACCTGAGCGAGTTTTTTAACAGTCCCGGGTTCTATATTTCTGGACGTCCTTCCTGGAACATTATAAAGCATGACCGGTAGGGAAGTTTTTTCAGCTATTAACTTAAAATGATTATAAAGACCATCCTGTGGTGGCTTATTATAATAAGGTACAACCAGCATAACACCATCTACCCCGATATCTTCTGCCTTAACAGTCAGTTCAATACTTTCTTCTGTTGAATAAGAACCAGTTCCAGCAACAATAGAGGCCCTACCCCCAACTTCATCAACGATTTCCTCAAGAAGCCTTATTTTTTCTGTTTTGGTAAGGGTTGGAGTCTCTCCAGTAGTACCCAGTACCACCAACCCATCAGAACCGTTTTCAATTAAATATGAAGCTAACCTGCGGGCCTGGCTATAATCTACAGCATTCCCGGCATCAAGGGGTGTAACCATGGCAGTTAAAACTTCCCCAAAATCTTTAGCCATTTTATCCCTCCAGACTATATTATTCTTCCAGTTTAAAGGCAGAATGCAATGCATTCAAAGCCTTTTTTTCTTCCTGTTTTTTAACCAGACATGAAATAGTAGTATGGGAATCAGTTGTCTGGTATATCGAGATATTTTCCCTGGATAAAGCCTCAACAATTCTTGCCATGACACCAGGTCTTCCCGTCATTCCACCACCCACCACTGATACTTTGGCAAAATCATCTGCTATTTCAAAATTGAAATTGTTATCAGATAAAATTTTTTTAACCTTATCTTCTAATTCATCAACAATAATAAATGAAATAGCTTCCGGTCTTATATTGATAAAATCAACACTAATCCCGTTTTTTGACAAAACCTTGAAAACAGCCAGTCCGTTAGCATATTCAGCAACCTTTCTGGGAATAACCCTGACGAAAATAATATTACGACGGCTGGTAACGGCAGTAACGGGACGATCACCTTTTATTCCCTTATAACCATTCTGGATTATGGTACCTGGGTTTTCATTGAATATAGACCTTACCCTGATTGGTATTCCTTCTCTCATTGCTATCTCAGCTGCTCTGGGATGGAGAACCCGGGCCCCCTGATAGGCAAGTTCACAGACTTCGTTATAACTTACCTTATCAAGTATTTTGGCCTTATCTACCATGCTTGGATCTGCAGTCATGACCCCTTCAACATCTGTAAAGATTTCAATAAAAGAGGCATTAATGGCTGCGCCGATAACACTCGCTGTCGTATCACTACCACCACGTCCCAGGGTGGTAATTTCCCCGTCCATATTAACCCCCTGAAAACCGGCGATAACCGGGATAATATTACTATTGATAAGTTCCATTATTTTTTCTGGATTCACTTTTATTACTGACGAGTCTCCAAAATTATTATCAGTTACTATACCGGCCTGAGCACCGGTTAAAGCCCTTGCCTTTAAACCAAATGACGACAGGGTTTGCACCATTACAACCGCAGAAATAACTTCTCCACAGGACATTAGCATATCTTTTTCACGGGGGTCAATATCTTCAGACACCCGGTAGACCATATTTATTAAGGTATCGGTAGCATAGGGGTCACCTTTTCTACCCATGGCCGAAACAACAACTACCGGATAATTTCCTCTTTCCACAGCTGACTTAATATGTCTGGCTGCAATTTCTCTCTTTTCCTGTGTATCTAAAGAGGTACCACCAAATTTCTGTACAATTATCTTCATAAACAACCTCCCTGTAACCTGCTAAAAACCGGAAGGAATCTACAAACAAAGCTATTTAATAAGTTCTTCCGCAATCTGGACAGCATTTAAAGCTGCCCCTTTTCTTAAATTATTGGCAACAATCCACATATTAAGACCCAATTCATGTGATAAATCTTCCCTAATTCTTCCGACCAGTACATTATCATCATCTTCAGACATTAGAGGTAGAGGATATAATAGCCTTCCAGGTTCATCTACAACCTTTATCCCGGAAGCTTTATTTAATATTCTTTTAGCCTCATCGACTGTAATTTTTTCTTTTGTTTGAACATTAACAGATTCTGAATGTCCGTAAAAAACAGGTACTCTGGCAGCTGTTGCCGATACTTTCAAATCTGGATCATTCAGTATTTTCCTTGTCTCGTTAACCATTTTCATTTCTTCCTGGGTATACCCATTTTCCTTAAAGATATCAATATGTGGTAAGACATTAAATGCAATCTGGTATGGATATACAGATGACTCAATATCTTTTCCTTTTATATACTCTTTCACCTGTTTTTTTAGTTCTTCAATCGCCTTTTTCCCGGTACCGGATACAGCCTGATAGGTGCTAACTATGATACGTTCTATACCTACAGTATCATAAATCGGTTTTAAGGCAACAACCATTTGTATGGTAGAACAATTGGGGTTAGCAATTATTCCTTCATGTTCAAAAATCTTTTCAGGATTAATCTCTGGTACTACCAGGGGTACTCTCTTATCCATTCTAAAGGCATTGCTATTATCAATAACTACCGCCCCTTCTTTTACTGCCAGTGGGGCAATTTTTTTACTCGGTCCACTACCGGCACTGAAAAGGGCAATATCTACATCCTTAAAGACACCTTCCCTGGTCACCTGGACTTCAATAGTTTCACCCTTAAAATTTATTCTGGTTCCGGCTGACCGTTCGGTTGCCAGAAGTTTTAACTTATTTACCGGAAAATTACGTTGCTCCAGTACCTTAACCATTTCTCTTCCAACAGCACCAGTTGCTCCAACAACTGCAATATTATAACTACTCAAATTACTCCCCTCCAGTTCAAATATAACTATATTCATTTTACCATAATTATTCATAAAAGCAAACTAAATTCCCCGGTATTCTATTAAAACAGGTTGAATTTGTTTTTTCTCCAGGGCAAATTCTGCTGCCCTGGTAACAAGATCAAATCTGGCTACAAGTGAATTCTTTTTTGAATCAGGGTTATCCTGCCCAAAGGGAACAAAGAATATATTTTTCGTATTTAGTAATATTCCAAGGTTTTTAGCATTCATCCCCAACCCGTCATTGGTTGCAATAGCTAAAAGCACGGGCCTGTCGTTCCTTAACTGGGCCTTGGCTGCCATAACTACTGTTTCATCAATAATACCATTGGCCAGTTTGGCCATTGTATTACCTGTACAGGGGGCTATAATCAATAGATCAAGCATTTTTCCCGGTCCGATCGGTTCAGCTTCAACAACCGACTTTATCAATGGCTTCTGGGTTATATCCAGTATCTTTTTTAACCACTTATCAGCAGGACCAAACTTAGTATCACGGTTAAGGATGGCTTCTGATATAATCGGTGTAACATCAGCCCCGGACTCAACAACCTCTTCTAAAACCGGCATAACACGATCCAGTGTACAATGGGAACCGGTAATCCCGAAACCTATCTTTTTACCGGATAAATTCAAATCTGACACCTCCTCCAGTTCCCGTAATACTAATTTCCCTTAATAATGTCAGGTATAACCTCACTCAATATTTGCCCGGATGTTACTGGAGCGACTTTACCAGGGAGACCAGGTGCTAAAATTGCTTTAATACCCAATTCGTCAGCACTGTTAAAATCAGTACCACCCGGTGGGGAAGCCAGATCAATTATGACAGCTTCTTTTTGCAGTAACTCTATATATTCCCGGGTGATTACCTGAGCAGGTACTGTATTTATTAATAAATCCATTTTTTCCAGGTAGTTGGTAAGGTTATCATAGCTTAACATTTTAATACCCAGGTCCCTGGCCCTGGCTACAGCAGCTTTATTTCTGGTAACACCATAGCAACTGGCTCCCAGGGCCTTAAGCCTCCAGGCAACAGATATACCTACCCTTCCCAATCCAAATACAAGGCAATTACTCTCAAAAATAGTAACCGGAGTTTCTTCTATCGCAATTTTTAAAGCCCCTTCGGCAGTAGGTACAGCATTCAAAATAGCAACCTCATCTAAATCAGCCAGTTCAACATAATTTACTTTCCTTTCTTTTAATAATTTTTTCTGGTAAGGACGGGCAATACCGATAATAAATAAACTACCAGGTTTAAGTAAATCAAAAAAGCGGTCATCCAGTTTTATTTTCCTGTCAATAAATGTCGCTTTTAAGTAACCTTCTTCATCTGTACTTGACATGGGTGCAATTACAACATCTGTATTTTTTATAACCTTATTAAGGGAACTGTAATATTCTATATTATTATGTGTTTTTGCTTCTGGGGTAGCCAGTATCTTTAACTTATATCCCAGTTTAGCCAGTTCCTTCATCAAGACCCATTCTCTAGCATCTCCACCAACAATAGCTATTGTTTTCAGAACACCTACCCCCTTTTTAAAATTATATACAGTATTAATATATGTATGTACCCTGTGGAAAGTGCAGATATAAAAATAAAAAGGCCTGTTACGGCCTTTCATCAAAAATAATTAAATTACAGTATTTTTTCAAGTCCATATACCAGACCATTAATATCAGTTATTTTCTTGAGGGCAAGCTTTACCCCTGGCATAAATGATTTTCTACTATATGAATCATGTCTTATGGTTAAGGTCTGGCCTTCTCCACCGAAGATAACTTCCTGATGGGCCACAAGGCCGGGTAATCTTACACTGTGAATATTTACTCCATTTTTATTTCCTCCCCGGGCCCCCTTGATTCTTTCAATTTCATTAATTCCATTGTTTTCACAGTTATTCATGTTTCTATTAATTAATTCAGCAGTTTTTATAGAAGTACCTGAAGGAGCATCAATCTTCTGATTATGATGTAATTCAATTATCTCAACATCCTTAAAATACCTGGCCGCTTCTCTTGAAAACTCCATCATCAAAACCGCCCCTATTGCAAAGTTGGGTACGATTAATGCATTTACATTATTTGCTTCAGCCAGGTCCTTAATTTCCTTTAAATCAACCTCAGTAATTCCGGTAGTGCCTACAATCATATGTACTTTATGGGAAAGACCTGTCTTTATATTGTTCATCACAACTTCAGGTATCGTAAAGTCTATTATTACATCTGGATTTGTTTTCTGGATCGCTTCTGTAAGATCACCGTATATTGTCACTCTGTCCCCCTTCAAACCTAACAGATCCATAATATTTTCTCCAATGCCTTTCATATCACAGGCACCGACCAATAAATCTTCAGTTTCTTCAACTACAGTCTTTACTACTTCCTGACCCATCTTGCCCATGGCTCCGTTAACTAAAACCCTTTTCACTGTAATCACCCTTTCCTGTATACATAACTAATCTTAAAATAGTATAAACTAATAGATATTCATCATTTAGGAATATATATTTATTAATATTATACCATTGTCCTTTTATTTTTAAAGGGAAAACCCTGCTTATTAATAAATATATATCAAAATTACAGTTAAATTAAGAATAAAATAAGTTCTACTATTCCACAATATAAAAGAACACTAAAAAGGAGGACATTAATGGCTGAAAACAAAGAAAAAATAGCTTATTTTTGTATGGAATATGGTCTTGATCAAAAATTACCCCTTTATGCCGGGGGTCTGGGGGTTTTAGCCGGGGATTATTTGAAAGCTGCCCATGACAAAAAGGCCCCGATTATCGGTATAGGTATGCTCTGGTGGCAGGATTATACAACCCAGCTTATTGGTAAAGATGGTTATCCCCATGATACGTATCCAACATATAGCTTTGATTATATAGAAGATACAGGGATTACTGTTACTGTCCAGATTGAAGGAAAAGACGTAAACTGTAAAATCTATAAAACTAATCAGTTTGAAAATGCCCCCCTGTACTTGCTTGATGCCGGCCATCCTGATAGTGAATTTGGCTGGATTAATGACAGATTATATGGTGGTGATGACCGAAAAAGAATAGCCCAGGAAATTGTTCTGGGAATAGGTGGTGTCCGTGCTTTAAGGGCCCTAAATATTGAAGTCGATAAATACCATTTCAATGAAGGTCATGCAGCCTTTGCTGGTTTTGAATTAATAAGGGAAAAAATGAATAACAACAATATGGATTTCGAAAATGCCCTGGAAGAGACCAGAAAGGAAATTGTTTTTACTACCCATACACCTGTTTCAGCCGGTAATGAACAGCACCACCTGGATTTAATTGAAAGTATGGGAGCTAACAATGGACTAACAAGAGAACAATTATGGCAAATCGGTGGCGATCCCTTTAATATGACAGCCGCCTGTTTACATATGTCATATGTTGCAAATGGTGTTTCCAAACTCCATGGAGAAACGGCCAGGCGAATGTGGCAGCATCTTGATAAAAAAGCCCCTATTATCTCTATCACCAATGGAGTTCATGTTAAAACATGGCAAAACCCTGAAATTAAAGAAGCCTTTGAGCAAAATAAAAACCTGTGGGATGTTCATATGAAGTATAAAAAGAAACTGGTTAATTTCATTGCGGAAAAAACAGATGCCAGGATGAACCCAGATAACCTTATCGTCGGCTTTGCCCGTCGGGCTGCCCCCTATAAAAGAAGTGAACTAATATTCAGAGATACAGACAAAATTGATGATCTATTAACATCTGGTAAAATGCAGCTTGTTTTCTCCGGTAAAGCCCACCCCAATGACCATTACGGTAAAGATATTGTCGCTACCCTGGTCAAAATGGATCAAAAGTACAAAGATAATGTAGTATTTTTAGAAAATTACGGTATGAAAATAACCAAATATCTGGTTCAGGGCTGTGATGTCTGGTTAAATAACCCCAGACGCCCTCTCGAAGCCAGTGGTACTTCCGGTATGAAGGCAGCAATAAACGGTGTTCTTAATCTCAGTGTCCTTGATGGCTGGGTTGCTGAAGGGCCAGAACATGGTATCAGTGGCTGGATTATTGATGAAGTCTTTGAGAGCCTGGATGAAAAACTTGAAGAAGATGAAAAAGACCTTAAGGCCCTTTACAAAATATTAAGGGAAGAAGTTATCCCTATTTACTATAATGACAGGGATAGATGGGAAGAAATGATGAAAGCCAGTATTGCCATGTCACACCGTAAGTTTTCAGCAGCACGAATGTTAGAAGATTATTACAACCTTATGTATAATAAAAAAGCCGAGCCTGCCCTGATTTAAGCGGGCAGCTCCTCGGCCTTCTTTTTTAAATTTCTACCATAATAGTTGGTACCCCAAACCCCAGTTATAATCATAACAGCTCCTATTATCTGAAACCAGTAAAAAGGTTCATTTCTAAAAATTATCCCGGCCATAACGGAAATAACGGTTGTCAAATTGGAAAAGACAGCTGATTGAAATGACTGGATCCGGGAAAGGGTAAAATTAACCAGGAAAAAAGCTACAACAGAAGATAATATACCAAGATACATGACTGACGTTAATACATGTGGTCTGAGTATTATCCCAAAATAGATTTTCCAGTTACCCCTGATTTGCCAGAAACTGATAATATTAAAAAAAATAGCACCGAACCACATCATAACAAATGTTATTTCCACCGGTTTAAAATTTAAGGATAATTTCCTTGATAATATATTATATATACCTGCCATGGAAACAGCACCCAGTAAAAGGAAAATGCCAAAATAATTCTTTTCTACTGACAGTGCCCCCTTCATTACCATGATAAAAGCCACCCCGACCACTGAAAGGATAATAAAAAATAACTGAACCCGGTTAGGTTTTTCCTTTAGAAAAATTGAGGCTAAAATGGCAACAACAACGGGAATCAAAGAAATCATTAATCCCGCTTCCGATGATGTAGTCAAATGAATTCCCAGGGTTTCAAAGACAAAATATAAGACAGGCTGAATCAACGCCAGAGTGAATAATAGTCCCAGTTTTTTTCCTTTTAGATTTATTTTTATCAATCCTGTCACATATAAAAGGGTTAAAACCAGGGCGGCAGTTGCAAACCTGTATCCAAGCAGTTGAAAGGGGGAAATTATATCCAGGGCTTCTTTTGTAAACATAAAAGAAAACCCAAAAATTGTCGAGAATGTTATTCCGGAAATAACGGGCAAATATTTATTAGGCATTATGTATTCCTCCCTATATTAGATATTCTGTATAAATTCTTAAAATCTCGGCAACAGACCAGGCCTGGGCAAAACAACCCCTGGGTATATGAGGGTAATTTCCATCAAAAATTTCAGAAATACTGCCCAGTCCATATTCTTTTATATGATCATAAAAGGGTTTCATCATTTCCTGGACATTTTTTTTAGCCTGTGGTGAAAATTTGTTTACCTTAAGGTATGCTTCAAAAAAGGGTCCTATCAACCAACCCCAGACAGTCCCCTGATGGTAAGCCCCATCACGCTCCAGGCGCTTGCCTGAATACTTACCTTTATATTCGGAATGAGATGGATTCAAACTCCTTAACCCCAGGGGTACATAGAGCTCTTCCATAACCTTTTTAACCACCATCTTTTCTTTATTATCTGGCAAAAGTGAAAAAGGTAAACTAACTGAAAATATTTGATTTGGTCTTAGACTCTTATCTTTTCTGTTACCATCAATAACATCATAAAGATATTTGCCTTTGTTATACCAGAATTTTTTCTCATAATTTACTTCAATTTTATCTATAATATCCATAAATTCAGGTTCCCTGTTAAGAATACTACTTAGATAATTATATATCTTTAAGGCATTATACCACAGGGCATTTATTTCCACAGCTTTGCCATGGCGTGGGGTTACAACCCAGTCCTCTACTTTAACATCCATCCAGGTTAGCTGAGTGGATGGATTCCCGGCACAGAGCAAGCCATCTTCGTTATCCACTTTAATATCATAATCAGTGCCTTGAATATGGTATTCGATTATTTCTTTAAGCCCCGGAATTATTTTCTTTATAAAATCCTTATCCCGGGTATATTTATAATATTTATAAATAGCATAAAAAAACCATAGGGCAGCATCTACTGTATTGTATTGGGCTGCTTCTCCAGAATAATCATCAAAGACATTGGGTAACAGGCCTCTTTTAATATTTAATGCAAAGGTAGTCAGTATTTCCCGGGCTTCTTTATATCTACCGGTAGCCAGGGTTAATCCTGGAAGGGAAATCATTGTATCCCGGCCCCAGTCTGTAAACCAGGGAAAGCCAGCAAGTATAGTTTTCTTGCCGGTTGACCTCCGGTAAGCTATAAAATGATCGGCACTTTTAATTAACTGATCTATAAACGTATTTCTTTTTTTGGGGTAATTCTGTAATAAAGACTGTTGTTTATCCATATACTGGTTTTTCCACTTCTTATAGTTAATTTTCTCTACCCTCTCTGTTGAAAATACAATTGTAAATTGACAGGTTTCTTCTAAATCTACAATTAATTTTCCAGGTAGATAATGATCTTCCCTATCCCCCAGACCCCGGTAAGCTTCAAAGGGATAATACATATTTTTATAAAATGATTCTTTAATTTTAAAATAACCTTTATCCCATAACATATAAAGGGGGTAATTATTTAAATCGAAGGATATACTTTTAAAATTTTTATCATAACTATTAATTTTATAAGATTTGCCCCTGGTCTTCTGGTCCTGTTCAGGTCGACTTAATATAGTTTCCCCGTGAAAGTCCCTTGAGTTTAACACTGGAGTTAGTTCCAGCAGGGCCGGAAAATCTCCATCAAGAATATGATAATGAACTACCGTAATATTTTTCCCGGGAACCATAAATATTGATTTTTTAATAAGAAAGCTTTTATAGGAATAAACATAGACAGGATATGGTTTATATCTAAAAGATAATAAAAATTTATAACCGGAGTCCTCAAGTTCTTTATTTTTTAAATTTGATGCCAGGTTAACCCTGGTATTATCTATTACGAGAGTATCATCGACTTTGCTTACCATTAATCTTCTTTCTACCGGTGGATTAAACGAAGCTATCAATAGTCCATGATAACGTCTGGTATTGGCTCCAGATTCAGTCGAACTGGCAAAAGAACCAAGTCCATTGGTAACAAGCCATTCGTTTCTGAACATACAGGCCTGCTCCCGACAGCTTTCAGGTAAAAACTCCTCCATTTAAATTCCTCCATTCCCTTGATAAGAAATTATGTCCTGGGGGGCCAGGGACCGTAATACTGATAATATTGACACTCTATACCACCATTATATAGTTTCCGTCTCTTACTGGCCCTTTTTCCAAAAAAATTTTCAAACCTGCTATGGGAAGTCAAAATATAAAATGACCAGGTGTCGAGGGGCTTAAGCTTTCGTCCCATCTCTCTATAAAGTTTTTCCACTGAGCTTCTTTCGCTTAGTCTCTCTCCATAAGGAGGATTAGTAATTATATAACCGTATTTTCTGCTTGTTGAAAAGTCGGAAAAATCCCTCTGTTGAAAATGTATATAATCAGCAACACCGGCCTTCCGGGAATGGTGTCTTGCTATACCGATAACATTTTCATCTCTATCTGTTCCCATAATCAACCTTGGGTTAAACTCATCTTTAATCAGATCCCTTGCTTCCTCACGGGCTTCTTTCCATAACTTTTGTCCTATACAAGGCCATTTTTCAGAAACAAATTCCCTGTTTAGTCCAGGGGCAATATTTTTTCCAATCATGGCCGTTTCAATGGGGATTGTCCCTGAACCACAGAAAGGGTCTATAAGAATTCGGTCTTCATTCCATTTACTCAAATAAATCATTGCTGCAGCTATAGTTTCCTGTAAGGGAGCTTTGGTAACAAGTTCCCGGTACCCCCTTTTATGTAAGCCATCTCCACTTGTATCAATTGTCAGGGTAGCTATATCTTTATGTATTGCAACCTGTATTGGAAAAACAGGACCATCTTCCTCAAACCAGGAACAATGGTATCGGGTTTTAAGCTTATCAACAATAGCTTTTTTAACAATGGACTGACAGGCAGGGACACTGTGAAGCTTTGATTTTACTGACTTACCACTGACTGGAAAGGCAGCATGTTCTGGAAGCCACTTATCCCAGGGAAAGGAATAAGTTTTTTCATATAAGTCATCAAAGGTTATCGCCTTAAACTCGCCCACCTTTAGTTGAACCCTTTCCGCACACCTCAACCAGATATTAGCACGACATATAGCTTTTAAATCTCCCTTAAAAACAATTTTACCATTCTGGACATTTATAATATGATAACCGAGGTCTTTTACCTCTTTTTTTACTATACTCTCCAGACCAAATGTTGATGTTGCTATTAATTCAATTTCTTCCATAATAATATTCCCTCTACACTCCTTTATTTAAATATAGTTTAAGTCTAATGTTTATTATTTTTATTATAACTTTCATATACTATTAAATCAATTATTTAAAGTTATTATGTTTGTGTCAAGCATTAGTAGGTAAATAAATAGAAACCCAATATTTATACAAATCAATTCAAACAGTGACCAGTTGCTTTATCGCTTTTACCCAGTCTTTACCACTATCAACTCCGTATAGTACTGGCATCTTTGCCTGTAACCAGTTACTGCAATTCCCTGTATATTTCCTTTTGCGGTACTTTAAGACTTTGATCGGACTCTTAATTTTATAATACTCATCATTAAGCCGTTCTTTTAATTTCTTATTATGTTTTAACATTAATATTTTAGCCATTGCCTCAGCACCTTTTTTACTCCAACTCATCCCCTGATTCTTCATCCTTCTTGCTATATTTTTATCTACATAACCCTCAACTACTCCCATACCATATAACTTCTTTTTTTGCTTTAATTTCTCAGGAAGTCTATAACGGTAGTCTAGTAAGTGTTCTTTATACTTTTGGTAATGCTTAACTAGTTTATGCTGCTGTTTTTGTTTTTCTTTTGTCTTTGCTTCCCATATTAGTGATTCTAAAGTGTCTAAAAATGCCTGGACTTCTCCTTCTTGTAAAACCTTATATAACCCTTCAGCTATTTCATATCCAAAATGTCTGCTTACATCCTTCTTTATATGAAAACGATCCAGTTGTACTATTAAGCCAGGAAAATAGTCTTTTGCTGTTTCTTGAATCCATGAAGCTCCATCACCATTTAAAACAACCTGGGTATTGGTTAAATCATATTCTTTACTTATCTCACTACTAAATTCTTCCCAGAAAGAATCAGCATCTTTATACATTCCCATTACTACCTTAGGATTTTTTAATCTTCTTCTGCTTTTCGCTGGAGTTTCGTAGTTCCAACCTTCATGTACTACCCCAACTTTAATTTCCATTCTTTCTTTATCTTCTTGACTGCTGACCATTATTCCATCTGCTTCTATGAATAAAAGATCCTTCTCTTTTTTCCCACCTACCTGTAATTTTCCTTCAGTAAAAACCTTCTCTCTTTCGTATTCTATTCTTTTTGATTCTCGTTCCCCAAACTCTCTTACCTCTTTATGGATGGTAGCATGACTTAGTGATGGAAAACCTGCTTCTTCAATTACTTCTTCTACCTGTCTAAATGATAGCATACTTGAAAGGCTAACCAGTAATTTCAGGTATTCTCCACTAACTCTTCTTCCTTTACGTATATTTAATTTATCATCTAAAAGAAATATATAGTCATTCTTACTGTTTTTCTTCTTATATAGCCTTCTTTTTATCTTTATTTCTCCTAATTTTGTAGCAATGTTCTTTTTTCTGAAACCTACAACTTCTAAATCTTTTGGCTTAGTCCTAAATAGTTCTTCTTCAAGTTCTTTTATAAATTTTTCCATAATTATTAACGCAAGTTTCGAAACAGTTTCTTGAACGTGTAAAATTTAAGTAGGAAAAGAAGGAAAACAAGGTATAGATAAAGAAATAGAGACCTCAAACAAACCCGACCAAAGGAGTTGAGGTCTCTATGGTAAATATTTTACTACAAAACATAACAGATATCAATACCTTGGAGAAGGCAGCACTGGAACTTGCAAGGCAGATAATGGAGAAGGCAATAGAAAAGCTTGAAGAAGAGCTATTTAAAAATAAAGATAAAAATTTAGAAGTAGTAAGATTTTTAGAAAGAACGATATCGACTAAAGTTGGAAACATCAAGCTTAGAAGGCGACTATATAAAGACCAAAAAACAGGAAAAAGCGTCATTTTACTGGACAAAAAACTGGGGTTAAAAAAGAAAAAAAGAGTAAGTGGAGAATACCTAAAACTGCTGGTAATACTGGCAAGTAAGATGAGCTACAGGCAAGTGGAGGAAGTACTGGCTGAAGCCGGTTTTCCCCATTTAAGCCATACAAGCATCTTTAATGAAGTCAGGGATTTTGGAAAAAGGGAGTCAGAGAGACTCAAACATGAAAAAGAGGAAGTATTCACAGGAGGTAAGATTTTAAAAGGAGAGGAAAAAGAAATACCATTACTGTTCATTGAAGCTGACGGGATAATGGTTAGTAGTCAGGAAGAAGGAGGAAAGAAGCTGGAAATCAAACTGGGATTAATCCATGAGGGCTGGGAATATACTAGTCCAGCAAAAAAACGGAAGAGATTGAAGGAGCCACAAATAGTAGCAGGAGTCTATGAAAAAGCAGATGACTTTTATGAAGAATTAATCCATCAAATAAGCAAAAAATATAATCTTGAAAACACTTTAGTAGTATTAAACGGGGACGGTGCCAGCTGGATACAAAAGACCAGTAAGGAATACTTTGAAAATATAATAGTACAACTGGATAGGTATCATATAAAAAGAGATGTAGGATTATACTTTGGACGAGAAGTTGCAGATGATTTATGCAGGGTATTAGCAGAAGGAAGAAAGCAGGTATTTCTGGACACATTGGAATCGTTAATATGTATGGGAGAAACAGCTGAAAACCGAGAAAAGAGGAGGAAAATAATAAAGCATTTCCAAAAGTATGAAGAGCACTTATTAGATTACAGATATCGGATACCAACAGAATTAAGGGATGAAGAATTACATGGGATGGGGGCAGCTGAGGGCTATGTGGATAAGAATGTGGCTCGCAGGATGAAAAACCAGGGAATGAGTTGGAGCAAAAAAGGTGCTGAGGCAATGGCTAGAATTTTAATGTTAAAACATAACAAGGAATTAAAAGAAAGACTTGGAGATCAGTATTACACAATAAAAAACCCGGTAAGGAAAATAAAATATATGTTTAAGAAAGCGGACAGGGATTGGAGTAAGTGGTTACAGGCAAAAATACCTGCAATAAATGGTCCAGATAGCGGTAAAGATTGGGTAAAAGCAATAAGAGGACTGGCAACTATTTAGAATAAATATTTATGGGTTGTTTGAGGTGAAATATCCTTCCTACCTTTTCTTGACACGTACCAGTTTCTTCTAAGGTATTGAGATTATTAATATTTTCAAGTATAATATTCATATAGAGACTCAACTCCTTTACCGGGTGTTTGGGTCTCTATTTCTATATTTATACCTCCTTTTCCTGCTTCCTACTTAAATTTTACACTATCCCTTGTTTTTGTAAGTATCCCTATTTTTTTAGTATTATAAGGCTATTTTATTCTCATATATCCTTCTGACAATATCCTCAATATCAGGTTCTTTGATACTCAGATCGATTATATTATAATTTCTGCTTAAATAATTAACTGCTTCAGCAACGGTTATATCCTCTTTCAAAAAAGATAACCATTTGAACTGCCCATCTTCTTTTAGTATATTAAACCTGGAATCTTTTATTTCTATATTATTATCAGAAAACTGAACCATCATTGTATACTGTTTCCCATAGTTTTCCTTGAAATCAGCAAGCCTGCCGTCATATAAGATCTGCCCCTGGTCTATCAAGATAATCCGGTCACATATATTTTCAATATCATTCATATCATGGGTCGTAAGGATAACAGTGGTTCCCTTTTCCTTATTTATCGCTTTAATAAACTTTCTTATTTTACTCTTCACCACAACATCGAGGCCAATGGTAGGTTCATCCAGATAAAGAACATCAGGGTCATGGAGCAAGGCCACTGTCAAGTTCGCCCTCATCTTCTGGCCAAGGCTTAATGTCCGGACAGGTTTCCTTATAAAATCACCCATTTCCAATAAGTCTACATAGAATTCAACATTTTCCTTAAAACGTTTCTCATCAATCCTGTACATCTTCTTAAAAAGTTCAAAAGTTTCCTCAACAGGAATATCCCAGTATAATTGTGATCTCTGGCCAAAAACCACTCCCATATGCATTGAGTTTTCTTTTCTATTTTCATATGGCACCAGGCCGTTGACCTTTATCTCACCGGAAGAAATATAATATATAAAAACATTGCCAACCAAAAACCGAATAAACTAATAACAGAAAACAAATCAATTCTGGTTAATTTATGTATAAAATGTGATACGAAAGATATCGTATAAAGTACTGTGTAAATTAACTTAAAATATTTTTTAAACATTATACCTTTAACTCATCCCAATTCACTCCCAATTCCCCATGTCTGTCCATCATCTGCTCCATATCAACTACATAAATATTAGAGTAAATGGAATTAAAATAACTATTATGATATTCAAATAAAACCCAAAAACTTATTTGCAGATAAAAGGAATTTTTTAAACATACATACCTTCCAATAAATTAGCAAATTTTCTTACATATTTATTATTTTTTAGTTAATTATACCAGAATACAACATGCCTTTCAAGCAATTAATGGCATTTATTGCTAAGTATCTGCATTAAATGTCTTGTTATGTAAACACTCTTAAACAGACATTGCCTTCATCAAGTTAACCATCTCTATCAGGGACAGGGCAGCATCAAAACCCTTATTGCCATGTTTGGTACCAGC
The DNA here is from genome assembly GCF_000020485.1 of Halothermothrix orenii H 168. Lineage (GTDB taxonomy): Bacteria > Bacillota > Halanaerobiia > Halanaerobiales > Halothermotrichaceae > Halothermothrix > Halothermothrix orenii. Next base: position 920,884 of record NC_011899.1, on the reverse strand, counting down.
CCGGGCGATGGCCTGTTCTATGTTATCAGTAGTCAGGACAGCAAATATTACAGGCACCCCCGTATCAAGGGCAACCTTGGCTATGCCTTTAGATACCTCTGCAGAGACATATTCAAAATGGGGTGTTTCACCCCTTATTACTACACCCAGGCAGATTATGCCATCATATCTGCCTGACCTGGCTGCTTTTGAAGCAATAAGGGGTATTTCAAAGGAACCGGGAACCCTTATAATGCTTATATCTTCCTCTTTAACACCATGCCTTCTCAAACCATCAAGAGCACCCTCCAATAGTTTTTCAGTTATAAAATCATTAAAGCGGCTGACTATTATCCCTGCCCTTATACCATTACCAATCAATTGGCCTTCAATAACATTTCTCATAAATAATTAACTCCTTTCTATAAAAAATCAGGATATTAACAAATTTAAGAAAGTAAGATAATTATATAAGAACATTAAGGTAATAAGGTTAATGAACAGATTATATTCAACAAATGTCCCATCCTCTTTTGTTTTACCTCCAGGTAGAACCTGTTTTTCTCATTTGCTTTTATTATTATAGGAATCCGTTCTATTACAGAAAGGCCATACTCCTCAAGCCCTCTTATTTTTTCTGGATTATTTGTTATCAGCCTTATTGAATTCAAACCTAAATCCTTCAGAATCTGGGCAGCCATGCCATAATCCCTCATATCAGCCGGATAACCCAGCACCTCATTGGCCTCAACTGTATCCAGCCCCTGTTCCTGCAGGGCATAGGCTTTAATCTTGTTACTGAGCCCTATCCCCCTGCCCTCCTGGCGCATATATAAAAGGACACCTGCTCCAGCCCTTTCAATCATCTTTAAAGAACGGGCCAACTGTTCCCCACAATCACAGCGGAGAGAGGAAAGGACATCCCCTGTCAGGCATTCAGAATGCACCCTTACGAGAATCTTTTCTCTCCCCCGTATATCACCTTTAATGAGTGCAAGGTGTTCCCTCTCATCTATAACATCTAAATAGGCAATAATCTTGAATGAACCGAAAACTGTCGGTAGCATGGCTTCAGCAACCCTCTTGACCAGTTTTTCTTTTTTCATCCTGTATTTAATCAAATCCCTTATACTGATGATTTTTAAACAATGGTGATGGGCAAATCTCTCTAAATCTGCCAGTCTGGCCATGGTTCCATCATCATTAATTATCTCACAGATGACTCCTGCCCCATGGCAGCCGGCCAGTCTGGCCAGGTCAATGGCAGCTTCGGTATGGCCTGGCCTTTTTAATACCCCTCCCTTTTTCCCGGCAAGGGGAAAAACATGGCCCGGCCTCCTGAAATCCTCAGCTGTGCTGGCGGGATCTATCAATTTTTTAATCGTAAGGGCCCTCTCATGGGCAGAAATACCGGTGGTAGTTTCTCTATGATCCACCGAAACAGTAAAGGCTGTTTCATTCAAATCATTATTAAAGGTGACCATGGGAGGGATTGAAAGCCTTTTCAACCTCTCTTCCTCCATGGGAACACAGACCAGGCCCCTGGCCTCTTTTATCATAAAGTTGACAGCCTGTAGGCTTACTTTTTCCGCAACCATTACCAGGTCCCCTTCATTCTCCCTGTCTTCATCATCAACTACTATGACCATTTTCCCCTCTTTAAGCTCTTCCAGGGCTCCCTCAATCTTATCCACCCTTAAAACCCCCTTCAGATAAAACCATTTTCAATCAAAAATTCCCTGTTTATAGTTGTATGATGGGGTACAAACTCTTTATTCCCGAAATAATTTTTCAGGATTTTGTAGACATATTTGCCAAGCAAATCAGTTTCTATATTCAAACTATCCCCTGTCTTTACACAATGTAAATTAGTAGAATTCCAGGTTTCCCTGGTCAGGGAGATGAGGAAAGAATCAGAATAAAGTTCCATTATGGTCAGGCTGACTCCGTTTACTGCTATGGACCCTTTCTCCACCAGATATCTGGTCAGGTCCTTTTTGATCCCAATTTCCACTAAATAAGCATTTCTATTTTTCCTGATACTTTTAACTACTCCAATCCCATCAACATGGCCGGTCACTATATGGCCTCCGAGAAAATCCTTTGCCCTCACTGCCTGCTCCAGATTCAGTAATGCACCGGGCTTTAAATCACCCAGATTACTGGCCTTTAATGTTTCCGGCATAAGTTCAGCATTAAAGCTATTTCCGTTAAAATCTATTACAGTCAGGCAGACCCCATTAACGGCTATGCTATCTCCCTTCTTAATGTCCTGCAAAACCCTCCGGGCAGTAATGGAAAAAAGATAAGTACCTCCTGTCCGGACTACTTCTCTGAGTACCCCGATTTCCTGGACGATTCCGGTGAACAAACACATTACCTCCCTATAAATAGGCTGAGATTAAAATATTATCATCAAAAAAATTATATTGGACATCCCTTAATTTCCATGCTTTTTCAATATCAGCTACACCCTCGCCACTAAATACCCTTATGCCATCATCGCCACCTAGTATTATAGGTGCGATAAAAAAATAAACTTTATCAACCAGGCCTTCCTTTAAAAAGGAGTAATTAACCCTTCCCCCGCCTTCCACCAGAATACTGCTGATACCCTGCTTATGGAGTATCCTCAGTAATGCTTTTAAGGGTATTTTCCCTTCTTCATTCAATTGTACAGACAGGATTTCAAGATTCTCTTTCCTGAGAAGCCCCTGATACTTTTTGTTGTCATAATCCTCTCCACAAACTAGGATCGTCCTTTTCCTAGATTTTTGATTGATAACCCTGGCATCAGGCGGAATACTCAGCTCAGGATCCAGTATAATCCTTATGCTATCCTCTCCCCTGCCATCGGGAAGCCGGGTAGTGAGGGCAGAATCATCCTTTAATATTGTCCCTATCCCCACCAGGACGGCATCTACCTTATGTCTTAAGGTATGGGCAAAGAGGCGGGCCTTTTCATTACTGATCCATCTGGAGTCGCCCGTTACTGTTGCAATAAAACCGTCCAGGGTAAGGGCTGATTTTAAATATACAAAAGGCCGGTCTGAACTAATATATCTTATATAAACTTCATTCAGTCTTTCTGCCTCTTTTCTCAGAAGCCCCACTTCAACCTCTATGCCATTTTCCTGCAATTCCTTTACCCCTTTGCCTGCAACGAGGGGATTGGGATCAAACATTGCTGCCAGAACCCTTTTTACCCCTGAATCTATAATCTTTTTTGTACAGGGGGGTGTTTTACCATAGTGGCAGCAGGGTTCCAGGTTCACATATAAGGTGGCCCCCCTGGCCCTTTCTCCTGCTTCCTCCAGGGCCAGTATTTCCGCATGAGGGCCGCCATAATACTGATGGAAGCCCTGGCCGACTATCTCCCCCTCCCTGACTATAATTGCTCCTACCAGCGGATTGGGGGCTGTATACCCCTCTCCCTTTCTCGCCAGTTCGAGGACTTTCTGCATATAAGAATGGTGGGTATCTGCATGTATTCTCACCACATCCCCTCCTGAGCATAAATAGATATTACTTTAAAATTCCCAATCAATAAAAAGGCCTTCCAATTTCATGGAAGGCTATGTTTATATTATTTCTCCAGTTATATCTATACCCCTTTCCTTCTTCTTTTCTATAACATATCTATTAAACTGTGGTCCTTATTATTCCAGCTATAGAAAGGGGTTTTCTTTATTTTAAATTTAGGTGATTTCTATTATTAATAAACTCAATCAAGAAACTAAAGAGAGGCAGGGAAAACATCCAGTTCACTGACCTTTTTGGGATACTCCCTGAGTGGCTCATCTCTATCATGTAAAGAATACCAGACCTGGGCAAAAAACGGGCTTCTTTTTGCGATTTCGTGGTAGTTCCAGCTTTTTCGTTCACATACAGGACACCAGTGCCCTCCCTCCAGAATCAATCTGGGACTGGCCGTAAACTTATGGCCAAAAGCACATTTCCACTCCAGCTTCGTTTGCCAATCACCTTTTTCCATACTATTTGATAATAATCGGCCTCCCCTAAATTCAGCTGCACCTTCAAGATCTTCAATGGACAACTCTGATTCCTTTTTGCTTTCATCATAGCCATGGTCAATCCAGATAGCTTTATCCCAATCTGTAAAATGTTTAAATTTATATAAAAGAGGAATTTCATCCCACTTTTCTATGGATATAAAGAAAGGCTCAATAAATTCCTTCTTATCATTCACTATCCAGTTCAATGTACCTCTTTCATCAAGTAGCAGTTTTTTAAACTGTTTTTTAATAATTTTCCCGATTAGTTTTTCACCACCAGGTACTCTGGTGAGGGTTCTGGCTATGGGAAGAAACAATCTCAACTTTTTTAAATAAAGTTTATAAAAATATTGTTTATTCTGGCTTCTAAAATTTAAATAATCGTTTAATTTATCACTATCCAGATAATATTGTCCATGAAAATTTCTAATTGCAAACCATTTTGAACTAATTACATTCTCCAGATTATTTATTCCTAAAGACTCAAACAAACCTTTAAACATTTCGTAACTGCTCATTCGACAGCCAGGACCACCACCAATATTATAGATATGTCTCCAGAAATCATCTGGTAGATCATTACAGCAATTTCTCATCAGTACTCCAGAATCTTTTTCTGTAATATATTCTAAAACATTATCTAAACAATTGTGAAAGATAATGGGAGCTTTAATTTCCGTCATTTTTTCACTTATTATACCTGTCTGTCTCAATGAAACCCAGTATTTTAATCCTGACTCTATTACAGCCCTTTCTGCTGCCACCTTTGAAACAGCATAGTAATCATGTATACTGGGTTTTATTGGATCACCAACCCTTCCCCAGTGGATAGGTGGCATCCTATCTCCTGTTTTTGCAACAGTTCCAATATATACTAGTCTGATTTCTTCCCAATCTGGTTGTGCTTTTATAGCTTTAATTATATTAATTGTAGATCCATAATTGATATTCATGGCTGCTTCTGGACAGTAATCTGCAGCTGGTGATACAAGTGCAGCACAATGCAGGACTATATCTGCTCCTACCATACACTTTAATACATCATTATAGTTGGTTAGATCACCATAATAGACCTGCAAGTTTTTTTCCTTTATATATGGTTTTATAATCTTCCTATCTTTCTTTGTATCCCTTACCAGTACAATTATTTCAAAAGAATCTGCTTTAAGTAACGCCTTTAATGTGGCTTGCCCCATTGTACCTGTTGACCCTGTCAAAAAGACTTTCGTCATCATTTCACCTTCTTTTTATAAAAATCCCTGTCTATCTCGTTACTTCCCATTACTTCTGCTACTTTTAATATTTATAGATAAAAGAATCTTATTACTGTGAAACCTGGACCTCTGAAATACTATTAATCCAGTTCATTAAATTATTATACTGCCTAATGGTCTCTGAATACCCCTGTTTATAAAGGGCTTTAATCTTCTCTCTATTCCTCTCTAACCTGCTAATCTCTATCTTTTTAACTGGCCTGATTACAAATACCTTTTTCTTCTCTTCTAATTCAGCAATATAGTCAAGGTTCTTATTATAATGCAAATAACGGTTTTCCAATCTTTTAATTAGCCCAGGATATTTCCTGTAAAAATATCCTTCTTTAGTAAATCATATATTTCTAATTCTTCTGTTAGTCCTTCCCTTATATGCCTTTCCTCTTCTTCTTTTAAATCATCTACAAAGTTAGTTAAGTCTTCATAATAGTTTTCGTTAGTTGTGTTACCGGAATTATATCTATCAATTATAGCCTTATATCTTTCTGAAAAATTAATTCTAGTCTTATTATCCTGGAGAAGTTTCTCCAATTTATAAATTTTTCTTCATCATCTCCATCACCGCTTATTACTACTGCCATTTCTATACTTTTCATGTAGTTTTTCTTATTTATTTTATTCTTTTCTATACCAGATCTAGCATTTGACCTTTCTATATATAGTATTTTAAGCTTTTCTTCCCAATAATACTGGACCTTATCATACATTTTTATAGCAGTAAATCTATCTACAGATACTACCATAGCCTTTCCTGGAAAACCTCTTGACTCTTCGATCAATTATTTTGCTATTTTTATTTAGGAGAATTCAGAATATAAGGCCTTTTAGATGTATAAAAGCTTCAGCCCTCTTCTTTATCTAATGTTATAGTATCCAAGTAAAGAAGATGATGTTATTATTTTTAATATTCAACAACAAACTTTAAAATCCTTTGATAAATTGATGGAATTAGTAAATTGTCAATCTTAACCAGACGCTAAAGAACAAATAAAATAAGGTCTCCCAATTTTACTTTGGTAAGACCTTATAATGTAAATAATAATTCCATTTTTATATTTTATTAATTTAATATACCCTAATTATAAACTAGGAGTCTTCACATTAAGTACAACAAAGTTCTCTCCCTGATCTGCCACCAGGGACATCTTTGTATTTGGTTGAACTGTTATAATATCTGTTGCTTCAACTACTGCTTCCTCATCCCCAATCTTCAATGTCCCTTTTCCTTCAACAATATAGAAAAAAACATCAACAGGTACTGAATGTTCAGGAACTACATTCCCCGGTTCCAGCACAAGATTCATCACCTGAGCATTATCATGTTTAAGTATTTGTTTTGCCACTACACCTCTTTTGTTTTTACTTCCTTCAATCTCCTTCATTTTAATAATATCCATTTTTAAAACCCCTTTCATAAATTAATTAGTATAAGTATTATTTCTTTAATTAAAGACTTTTATTAAGTGTTAGAAAAGTGTTGATATAGGGATCTATAATTCCCGGTGAAAATTTCTAACAAACTTTTTTTATACTTTAGCAAAGGATATTGCCTCTACAGAACAGACTTCCTGACATTTAAAACAGAGTAAACAGTCTTTATTACTTATCTTTCTCTTTTTATTTGCCAATATGCTTATACTATTATTTAAGCAGACCTTCTCACATTTGCCACAGGAAATACATTTCTCTTCTATTATTTTTAAACCATATTTAGCTGGCCGGGTAAATACAGAAAACAAAGTACCATATGGACAAATATATTTATGCCAAAGTTCTTCTTCAAATAGTAATGATATAAGTACTCCAAGTAAAGTTAGATATAAGAGTAAATTAAACTTAATCTTCAAGACCTTAGTTCCAATCATTACTACTATAAACAGCATTAGTAAACCCCATTTTATCCAACTTTTTTTCATAAAAGATGGTGGCTTTAATCTCTTTATCTGTAACTTCTTATAAAGCCAACTAATCGGCCTCATCATAGTACCAATAGGGCAAGCCCAGGCACAATAAAATCTACCAGTAAATACTGAAATTATTATTCCTGCTCCAAAGAAAATAATCCACCTCTGTAGACTATTGTTTCTAAAGAGAAAGAAGAATAATATAAGAAATAAAACCTCAGTAACAATTCTCAACTTATCTTTATTGATTTTCATTGTACTAGCCATAATTATCCCCACCTTAATTAATATATTATCCCTTTTTCTTAACTGTTGCTATGATATATATCACAAATAATCAAGAAAGAAAGAGATTTTTTTGAAAAAACTCTCTTTCTTTCCTTTTTTTCATGCTATTTTGGTACGAAAACAAAATGTTAAAACAAATCTTTTTGTTCATCCAATTATCTTTTAAAATGCATAAACGAGTTTTGCTTGAAAACTGTTTTCCATTAGATTGCTACCCATTAAAATATTGCCAGGAATATTATCAGGTATACCACCTGTCATTAGCTCACCATCTATATATCTATAATTTATATTAAGGGTCACTGTATCAGATAAAGAAAGTTCAAGTTCTGGCTGTAACATAATACCTTCTGTATCCAGATTATAAACTAGACCTGTTCTCATTGTATGAATCTGTGCCAGTGATTTTTCTACTGCTCCCTGTAGTAGGGTATTTTTCTGGAGCATTTGATCCTTACGGTAGATAGCCTGGCCTAATAGATATAGACCATTCTCAAATTTATAATCAGCTCCAAGAACAGTACTATAATAATCTTCACCTTCATCTGGCATATAATAAGCAGCTTCACCCCAGAAACCTATACCTTCATAACTGGAAGCAAAATCAGCACCAAGGATATTATATTCTCTATAATAAATATTAGCAGGGTCTGGTAAAGGTCCAAATGGGGTCTCTTTTATACCAATTGTAGGATAATCCTCAAACCCATGCATAAAACTCAGGGAATAATCAAAACCATTAATTCCTTTAGCACTCAATCGTACTGCATATTCGCTGTTTTCCATTTTATCAGGAACAGGATCTGCCTTTATGTGAGTATCATCCATTTCAATACCATCTATTGTTGCTATATGATAAGGAATAATAACTCCTTCCAGAGTATAATTATTATCCAGATAGTACTTTCCCTGAACCATTGGTATAGGTTCTTTATCAGCGAAAAATCCCATTTCTATTACAGGATTTATATTATCAGTAGGATTGAACTCAGTTGCTGTACCCCAACTTAAGAGCTGCCTACCTACAGCCAGATCAAAATTTTCACCATAATACTTATAATATACTTCACCTAGTTTGCAATTAAAACCATCATTCTTAAGATCACCTTCAGCATTAATTTCAAATAAAAATTCATCTGACCAACTTGCCTTCTTAAAGATCAGATCAAGTTCTGCTGTCAGTCCTGGATGCCTTTCATCATAATACTCAAAATAACTGGAAATTAGCCTAAACTCTCCTTCTAGCAGATCAGAAGCCAGAACACCTCCAGAAATTGTTATTACCAGTACCAATGAAAGAATACCAATTATCTTTAAGTTTCTCATCTTTTATAGCCCCCTCTCAAGATATCTAGTGGTAAAAATATGGTTATCTATCTCTTCATTAAAGCTTACTTTTTTTACTTTCAGTACAGTTCGACTTCCTTCAATAACATTCTCCATCTCCATTCTGGTAGCTGTCCAGCGCCCTTCAATTTTTTCATGTCCAGAGGTTGTAAGTACTTTTTCCAGTTCTCCCGACTGGTTATAATATTTGATTTCCAGAGGCAGCCACTTACTGCCATCAACAATGAGTTCCAGCATGCTATAGGCAACTCCAGCTCCTTCTCTGGGAATCAGCTCAAGCTGATATACTCTTCCATTATTCCCTTCTTCTTCTGCTGTCACTTTTGCAATATAATCATTCTTAAAACCAGTACTACCCAGTGCTTCCATATCTTCATAAGTTAGATCACTACCCATAAAATTTCCCTGTTTAGCTGAACCGGCTATTCTTCTAACCTTTCCCAGAGCCGGCATATAAAGCCACATATCGTCATCTACAATTAGAAATGAAGTACCAGCAATATTAGCTGGAGCAGTAAACTTCAACAACATCTTTTCACTTCCATCTTCACCTATTTTATTCCAGACTCTGACCTCCCTATTTCTTTCACTACCAGAACCAGTATAGAGAATCATTTCCTGTTCCATAATCTTATTATCTGCCTTCATAGTCTCATCCAGATTTCCAAGAATTTCTTCCCCGGTCAAAGCCAGCACCTCCACTGCCCCCATACCAAGAAAAAGCACCAGAAAACTTAAAACTAATAATCCTCCAGTTAATTTTTTGAACATAATAAAGATCATCCTTTCTTTAATTTTTTAGTTTTATTTTAGTTTTAAATCTATCAGCAAAAATAATCATTGCTGGTATCCAGAGCATGGCTCCGGAAGATGCTACCAACATAATCAAACTTACCAACATTCCAAAATAACGGAAAGGTGGAAAAGAGGAAATCGTCAAAATTACAAAACCACTTATAACAGCTCCAGCATTAACTATAATTGAAATACCGGTAGTTCTTACAGAGGTTTTTAAAGCCTCCTCTACTGAAAAACCTTTCTTCTTTTCTTCTAAATACCTGGAATAGATGTGAATAGAATAATCTATTCCTACACCAACTCCAATACTACTAATTAAAACTGTTACTATATCCAGAGCTATTCCACTCCAACCCATAGTACCAAAATTAATTAGGGTTACTATAGCAATCAGAAAAACCGAAAGAAGACTTCCCTGCCATGATTTAAGGAGAAATAAAACAATAACAAATACAGCAACAAGAGAGAAAACAAGACCTTTAATCTGACCACTAATAATCATCTCTGCCAGAGCATCAATTAAAACAATGATACCTGTAGTGGTAGTCTCCAATCCCAGGGGAGCAAAATATTTTCCAGAATACTCCTCAATATAATTCATTAAATCTTCAATTCCCTGAGAAGAAGTATCTCTAACTAAAGCCTGAATCCGGCCCTTATCGTATTCTGCAGTAGTAAAACGGGAGAGATAACTACTATCATTCATCTCTAACAACAATAAATATTGGGCTATCAGGTTTGAATTATCAGGTATACTATAATAGTTTTCATCCCCTTCATGCATAGCCCGGTTTGTTCTCATAATAATATTGACCAGAGAAGTGGGCTGCCCTACAAGACCGGTTTCTTTCAGGGCATCCTGGAATTTCTTCATAGCTTGTAGAACTTCTGGATTCTGCAGATCACCTTCAATAATTATCTCTACACTTTCAGAACCGGTAAATTTATCTTTCACCATCTCATATGCAATACGAGGTTGGGAATCCCGGGCAAAGAAATTAAAAAAATTACTATCTGTTTTAAGGCCAGTTAATCCCCAGATTGAAAGAAGAATAATTACTAAAGTAACAGTTAAAATTTTTACTGGATGTTCAATTCCTGTATCTGCTAAGAAATTAGCTATTTTAGCAAGCACTCCATTATTATTTTTCTTTTCTGAAACTTTTTTTCTGGAAATATCTTTAACTTCAGAAACCTTTTCCTTAAGTAAAGTTAAAACTGCTGGAATCATTGTCAGAGAAACCAGAAGAGCTGAAGCAACCCCAAAGGAAGTAAAGATACCAAAATCTTTCATCAGTGTAATATCACTGAAGATATTTGAAGCAAAACCAGCTACAGTTGTACCACCAGCCATCAATACTGCCGTACCTACTGAGACTACTGCACCTTTCACTGCAGATAAAGATTTTTTTCCTAATCCCAATTCCTCCCGGTGGCGATTTAATATATATATACCATAAGCATTACCCAGACTGATTAAAATAACAGGCATTACTGCATTTAAAGGGGAAAGCTGTTTATCAAGTAATCCCATTAAGCCTAAAGTCCAGATCACACTGATCACAACAGTTGAAAAAGGCAGGATAACCCCTTTAAAATCCCTAAAAACTAAAAATAGAATTAAGGCAATAATAAATAAAACAAGTGGTAAGAGTTTATAAAGATCTGCTTTCATAGATTCTGCCAGTACATTGTTAAGAACAGGGGTACCGGTTATATATATTTTCTCTGGCCCTTTATATTCCTCTACTACCTGAGATACTTTTTCAGCAACTGCTACTGAATCTGCATCTACTTCTACTTCAATTATATTCAAGGCAGCTTTCCCATCTTCAGAGACAATAAATCCAGAATACATATCATCTGAAAGCACCTTCTCTTTTAATACTTTCATTTCATCTTCATTTTCCGGAATCTCTGGAATTAGATCAGAGATTTCCAGTCCAAAATCATTACCTTTGATATCTGCAACAGAAGTTAGACTTTGCACAGAAGCTACACCATCAATTTCTTCCAGTCTCCTTGTCATCTCTTTTATTTTCTTAAGGGTTTCTTCTGTAAAAATATCATCAGAACTAAGTGCAACCATAATATACTCAGCTCCACCAAATGTTTCTTCTACCCTGTCATATGTCTGTACACGGGGATCACTAGCAGGGAAAAAATCCTTAATATTTGTTGTCATGGTCACATTCAGAGCATTAAAGCCGAAAAATACTGTTAGTAAAACTAAAATAACTATAATTGGTATTGGATACCTGGTCGTAAAATCAACAAGTTTTCGCAAAATAATCCCTCCTATCTTTTTATGAATGAATGATCATTCAGTCCTGCTTGAAATTTTTATATTCCTTCTTTCAATATTTTTACAAGTTCTGCTGCAGCCTGATCAAACAAATTAAAATCTTCCTCCCCAACAGCCCTTTCTACAATTCCCTGAATAGCTCCAAATAAAGCTGTTGAGATTAAATATGTATTACAGGGCTCAATGGCTTTCTTTTCTATACTTTTATTTAAGATCTCCTCAATAAGTAGTGGTAATTTATTTAAATATTCATTAATAGCAATATTGCCCTTTTTTCGGGAAAAATCTTTTTCCCGGACCAGAATCTTGCCCAGACTGGGGTTTTCTTTTACCTCCATAAAATGCTTTTCCAGAAATAATTCTATCTTTTCATATATAGACCTATCTTCTTGTGCAATCTCTTTTAGATAACTCATTCTTTTTTCAAATTCAACAGCAAATATGTATTCCAATATCTCCTCTTTATTAGTGAAATAATTATAAATTGTTCCTACTGCTACACCAGCTTCTTCTGCAATACTGGCAGTTGTAGTATTATAAAAACCAAATTTTGATATAACTTTTATTGCTGCCTCTCTGATTAATTCTTTCTTATTTTCCCGTATTTTCATAATAGATCCCCCTATACCAATCTAAATAAATCTAATAAAATTCCTTGGAAACTGAATGACTACTCATTCATACAGTATTATAACAGATTCTTTACCTGTTGTCAAAAGGATATTCTGCTCAGTACGTGTCAAGAAAAGGTAGGAAGAATATTTCACCTCAAACAACCCATAAATATTTATTCTAAATAGTTGCCAGTCCTCTTATTGCTTTTACCCAATCTTTACCGCTATCTGGACCATTTATTGCAGGTATTTTTGCCTGTAACCACTTACTCCAATCCCTGTCCACTTTCTTAAACATATATTTTATTTTCCTTACCGGGTTTTTTATTGTGTAATACTGATCTCCAAGTCTTTCTTTTAATTCCTTGTTATGTTTTAACATTAAAATTCTAGCCATTGCCTCAGCACCTTTTTTGCTCCAATTCATTCCCTGGTTCTTCATCCTGCGAGCCACATTCTTATCCACATAGCCCTCAGCTGCTCCCATCCCATGTAATTCTTTATTCCTTAATTCTGTTGGTATTCGATATCTGTAATCTAATAAGTGCTCTTCATACTTTTTAAAATGCTTTATTATTTTCCTCCTCTTTTCTCGGTTTTCAGCTGTTTCTCCCATACATATTAACGATTCCAATGTGTCCAGAAATACCTGCTTTCTTCCTTCTGCTAATACCCTGCATAAATCATCTGCAACTTCTCTTCCAAAGTATAATCCTATATCTCTTTTTATATGATACCTATCCAGTTGTACTATTATATTTTCAAAGTATTCCTTACTGGTCTTTTGTATCCAGCTGGCACCGTCCCCGTTTAATACTACTAAAGTGTTTTCAAGATTATATTTTTTGCTTATTTGATGGATTAATTCTTCATAAAAGTCATCTGCTTTTCCATAGACTCCTGCTACTATTTGTGGCTCCTTCAATCTCTTCCGTTTTTTTGCTGGACTAGTGTATTCCCAGCCCTCATGGATTAATCCCAGTTTGATTTCCAGCTTCTTTCCTCCTTCTTCCTGACTACCAACCATTATCCCGTCAGCTTCAATGAATAGTAGTGGTATTTCTTTTTCCTCTCCTTTTAAAATCTTACCTCCAGTGAATACTTCCTCTTTTTCATGTTTGAGTCTCTCTGACTCCCTTTTTCCAAAATCCCTGACTTCATTAAAGATAGTTGTATGGCTTAAATGGGGAAAACCGGCTTCAGCCAGTACTTCCTCCACTTGCCTGTAGCTCATCTTACTTGCCAGTATTACCAGCAGTTTTAGGTATTCTCCACTTACTCTTTTTTTCTTTTTTAACCCCAGTTTTTTGTCCAGTAAAATGACGCTTTTTCCTGTTTTTTGGTCTTTATATAGTCGCCTTCTAAGCTTGATGTTTCCAACTTTAGTCGATATCGTTCTTTCTAAAAATCTTACTACTTCTAAATTTTTATCTTTATTTTTAAATAGCTCTTCTTCAAGCTTTTCTATTACCTTCTCCATTATCTGCCTTGCAAGTTCCAGTGCTGCCTTCTCCAAGGTATTGATATCTGTTATGTTTTGTAGTAAAATATTTACCATAGAGACCTCAACTCCTTTGGTCGGGTTTGTTTGAGGTCTCTATTTCTTTATCTATACCTTGTTTTCCTTCTTTTCCTACTTAAATTTTACACGTTCAAGTTATTATAATAAATATTTCTCATAATTAAAGTTAATATTATGTTTTTTTCGTAAAATATAAATTTTACGTAACATCCACTATTTTTTTACTATTAAAATTTAATTTTAAAGCCGTTATAATCATTCTTATATGGCTGGTCCTCTTCTTCAATATTATCAACCCTGGCCCAGGCAGGTCCTTCTTTAGCAAGTTGTAAAATACGGGCTACTTTTTCTTTTTCACCTGCAAAAACTGCTTCAACCCGTCCGTCCGGTAGGTTTTTTACCCACCCATTAATGCCGATTCTGGCAGCGTTACTTTTTAAAAAAGAACGAAAACCAACACCCTGAACTCTTCCAGATATATATACATGTTTTTTAACAGGTTTAGTTTGGTTCATAAGAAATTTACCCCCTTGGCCAGCAATTAACCAAATATTGTTATCTCACAACAAAATTGGGAACTGTAAAGGACTCAACAATAGAACCAATAATATTTTTACGACCGGCTCTCGTATAAAAACCACTCAAATTCTGGTTATATAAAAAACAGCCAATCAGGTATCCATAATTCTCAAAATATATATTATCCTTATCTATAGTTAACATCTCAATTCTGGGAATATCAATAAATTCCTGAACCAGATAATCATCCTCTATATTATTAACTAATTCTTCCCATTCTTCCCTTGAAAAATCCCTTCCAACATAGACACCTCTGGAAGCAGCGAGATCAAAGGGTTTTAAAACATATTTATCCCTGTTATTTATTATTTCCTTCACCAGTTTGTTATCTTGTTTATTAACTTTCCTGGTAAAGGGAATGTGTTTTTGTATAAAGTTTAGCTCATCATCTTTCAAAAAATCAACTAAAGATTTATTATGTAAAATAGAAAAAATAACCTTATTATGTATTACCTGAGAGACAAGTCCACCAACTATACACACATTTCTATCACGATAAGCCTGTAAAAGGGGTTGAATATCATCTGCTTCTTCAATAAGTCGCCCGGTGGTAGCCCGTCTATAAATAAGGTCTACTTTGAAATTTCCAAAATAAAGGGCTCCATCCCTGTATTCTAACTGACGGGGATCACATATTATGGTTTTATAACCCAGTTTTATAAATCTTTTTTTAAATTCCAGAAATTCATTTATGGTTCCTTCTCCCTCGAAGTCAACGATAGCTACATTGGGGTGTTTATTAGTATCCTTACAATATTCTTTAAAATTATCGAGGATAGAATCTATTAATGAATAAAAAAGTTCGTAGTCCTCAATTTCATAACTTTTTTTAAAATAAGAAAAACCCCGGGATTCTTTTATAATTTTTTGTATAACCTGTGCCTCATTCATGGCAGATGAACCATCTGCATTTAATTCGCAAAATTTACTGTGACCTCCATCGTACCTGTAAAAAATGTCAAACCTGGCTACTGGAAAGGGAATTTTATACCCCGGATCGATCATTATCATTTCTTCCATAAGGGGTGGAAATCCAAATTGTTTTCTGAATACAGGATCATTTTTATAATGAAAAATGACTTTGTTTAAAATACGGGTTAATGTTGATGTCAAATAATTAAGTCTTGATACATCATCTTCTGTTAAAAACATTGGCTGGTACAAAAAATCGACCGGTTGACCATGATACCATGCAGTAGACTTTTCCACCTTTTTTTTAGCCCTTAAGAAGTCCCTGTAATATTCTTTAGAATTTGAAGTTATGATCTTTTTATATTTATTAAATAAATCCAGTGCTTGCAACAAAATCATCCTTTCCCGGAACCATACACCATTGTAAAGCTTCTTTTTTACCTATTTTCAAATTATGATATGTAATTTCTTTAGGGGTAGGTCCATTTTCAATAATATAATCCAGGGAATCAAGATACTTCCTCTCACTTGAGGTTAAACCAATGGAAGCCATCCCCTTAAGTTTCCTGAACCTGGAGATTACCGACTCCCCGTCAATGAAAGCTTTATAGCCATGTCTTTGAATCCTGTTTTTATACTCAAAATAGATGCCTTTATCAACCTGCCCTGCTTTACTGTAAAGATAATCCAGGTTTTCTTTATTATATAATAAACCCTTCCACAGGGCAACGAAGCCCAAAAAATACGGGTATGGTAAAGAATCTCCTATTCTTATTTCGAGATATTTTTTGGTGCGCACGTCAGGAAAGACCATTGTTAATAAATGCATTAATTCTTCTTTAGAAATTTTAGATGAAATAAATGAACTTAATAGTTCCCGGGCGCTGGTGTCACCTGTAAAAACAAGATTACCATCTTTTTTTATAATTATTGGAGGACAGTTTAAAATATAGGATGCATAGTCTTTATATCCAAATTCATCTTTAAAAATACCTTTTATTAGACCACACCTGTCATTATCACAGTTATCCCAGATTATCGACCTGATGCTTGCCGGATCATCCCATAATTTCCCTTCAAAAAAGGGTCCATTGTCAAAAATACAATAGATTATTGGGGACAAATAATAAGAAGAAATAATTTTCTTTCTATAATCATCCTCATCTTGATAATCCAGACTTACCTGGATTGAGGCTGTTCCCTTCATCATATTATGGGCATACCTTCCCCGATTTTTAAAATACTCATACATATATTTATAACGGTTTTTTGGTAACAGGGGAATATTCTTAATCCCACTTTCGGGATGGTAGCCTAAATTAACAATAACTTTATCCCATTTAAGTAAAATAGGGAAAATATCATCAAGAAAAGATTGATAAAGTAAATCAATTTCTTTAATAGTGCTCACGGGGGCAAGGCTTAATTCCAGCTGCCCCCCCGGTTCCAGAGTAATAGTCATTTTGTCCTTTATAAGTTTTATAAGGTAAGCTCCCTCATATTCTGGTTCCCAGTTTACCCTGACCAGCTCTTTTAATATATCCTCTACCCCTTTATCTTCATAATAGGATACAGCGGTAAGGTCGTCTTTATTAAGGATAAAATGCTCTAACTCAAGACCTAATTTAAAATTATTAGGAGATTTTTCCCCAGACTTAAAAATATCAACTAATGACTTTACCTGTTCTTTATATCTCACTGTTATAGACCCTTTCTCTTCAAATAATTTTAGTGTATTTACAAATGATAATAAATTAACCCCATGTATGCTTCGGTGTAATATATTTTATGTTGTTTAATTTCTTATGTATTTTATATATATACATTATAGATTCATTAGTATATCCCTGCTATATAGGATAAAAATTATAGTTATTTTATCTTTATACTTATTATATTATCCAGGGAAAGATACCTTTTATTTAGCCCCGAACATACTAAAAGCTCTTTTGATTGTAAATTATATTCTTCTATATAACCGCTAACCTTATAAAGGTTCCTGTTTTTATAATATTCTAAGCTTACAGCAAGTTTTTTTTCCAGGGCCTTTCCAAGAATTTTATTCATTTCATCAAGTATATGCTCATCCAGTTCAGGTTTTAATACTTCTTTTTCTCCTTTAATTAGCTGCTTAAGTTTTTCACGGTGTTCTACCAGCATCAATGATGACCATTTAATATTTCCCCGGTCTTTTATCATAAAAAAACCTCCTGAAGTTTTTAGTAATTTATCTATATATATCTTAATATATCTTAGTCTAATTTTAGCATACATGTGTTCGTTTAGCAAATGTATCTTTCTCCAGGAATTTAACAAGGACCAGGTTTAACCTGGCCCTTTTCGCATAATTTTAAATTATAATCAAAATTAATCTAAAATTAACCCTATTTATACTATTTTATTAATAATAATTTACTGATTTGAAACTTCAATTCCTCCGAACATTACAACACCTTTTACTTTAAGAACAGGTAAATCAGAATCAGTATCAGTCCGGGTTTCATTACTTAAGCCACCAAACAACGGTACTCCCTTAACAATTACATTCCATTCCCGGGGAACAAGGATATCAATACCACCAAAGGCCGCAAAGAGATCAAGGACTACTTCCTGATTCTCATCAATGTTAGCCCCCCGCAAATCAATATTCAAACCACCAAACATAGCAACTGCTGAACCGCCTTTGAAGTTTTGAGATACATTTTTAATATCAGAACCTGAAAACACTGCTAGAGCATTTATAGTATCTTTTGAATCTTTCTTTGTCATTAACTTGCCTGGTGATAATATCATGAATCCAATGAAAATAATAAAAAGAGGACCTAGAATATTTAAGTTCAGGATATCTAATATCTTTAACTGCACCAGTAAACCAATTACTAATAAAAAGTAATCTCCTTTATGGGGAGCGGGGCCGGTTATTATATTAAAAAGACCGGTAAAAATTAATATTAAAGGCCAGTAGGTCCCGATAATTTCACCTACATCAATATCAGTTACCCCTGCTGTATTCAATAAAGAAACGATACCGATTACAACCAGAATAAGACCAAAAATCTTTTTGATATTCATTTAAATAACCTCCATGTATAAGTATAATACCCGGAGATATACAGAACCAGGATAAGTAAAAAGCATTAATACCTGTATACCCCGGGCTTTTAACCCTGAAAACTTTAAACCTATATTCTAAATCTATCCCTGATCATATTAACACTTTCCTTAACTGTAACTCCTGATGAAGTATCAAGACAAAAATCTACTTCTACTTTTTTCCAATCATTTGACTGTCTTTCCAACATTTTAGCTACCGGATCCGGCAAATTTCCATTCATTCTCTGTGAAAACCTTGTCTTAATTGTTTCTAAATCAGCAGTAAATTTAATAAATATAGCATCTTTAATTAAACTTAATTCATTAACATGGTCTATCTCATTTGTTACATAAATTATTGAAGTGTCTATATCTTTTGTAGATACATCAATCAGTTTCTCCTTGAATTTCCCCCAGGCTTCATCACTATTTCTTGAAAATCTCAAATAATCTTTTCCAGTATAAATATCCCCCTGTATTGTTTTATTAAGTTCATTAGCAACTGAGGTCTTTCCAGTACAACTGGCTCCCATAAAAATAAACAACATTATTTTTTCTCCCCTTTAAATTTAAACATTAAACCGATCCTATAAGGTTTTAATTTCAGGTTATAGGCTTCTTATATTCAGATAATTGGCTATGTTTGCCTTTGTATCAATAACAGGTTTTATCATATCACTCACTGCTGTAAAAATAGTTGTTATTCCCGGTCCGTGACCTGCTTTAAGACAATTACTATGGACAACTACACCTATGCTTATTGCCCCCTGTCTGTAACAACGCCCATATCTATTATCAGTATCCTTCAAAGCTACAATATCACCAAACCTCAATTTATCAAGTCCATACTCTTTAAGTACATCAATATCTGCAGTTGTTAAGTCATAATCTCCCCGGGAAGCAGTATAACTTCCAAGGCCTGATCCCATTAAATAAGGAGGAATAGTAGCAACAACTGGAACCTGTAAGCGCCCCTCTTTAATATCAAGAGGCATTTTTTCAAATAATTCTGGAGAAAGATTCATTACTTTTATGTCCGGTAGATCATTTATGGTTAACCCCTGACCCCAGGCCTTAATCTGAATTTTGTCACCAATAGTCAACTTATGAAGCACTTCATCAGGAAAATATACCAGCACATGTTCAATTCCCCCATGTTTTCCGGTTACATACCCCTCAGCACCTTTAGCATCGCCACTAACCACTTTGGCTTTGTTACCAATACAAGATAAGATATTGAGAGCATTATTTGCCCCTTTTGGTTCTTTATTATTAATTTTAATGCTTACCCCAGGTTCAACATGATCACCTGCCCAGGACATTACCCGATCACCAATTTTTACATTATAGGTAATCCCCCCTACCCCTGGAAGGATAAAGGGTTCACCATCATGCTTAACCTTATATCCACTGCCTAAAACAGCAGGAGATATCTCCCCCTTGACAGCAACCTGTACTAAATTTTCTTTATTATATTTAACCATTTTTTTACCTCCTCTATGTTTGTATTAATCTTATCTTATTCCCATATAATCTCACCTGAGCCCTGACTTCTCTTCAACGTAACATATATTTTTAAATCATTTATATACCATTTATATGAAGGTGTATTTTTCAAAATAACATTATAAAAATTATTTGCATATAATACTTATAACTAAAACAGCAGTTTTAGTTTGCACAAAGACTAATAAGTAATATTTATAACTGCTGATAAAGGAGGTGTTATTAGTGGGTGATTATCTTAAAGCTTTAGGTGGCGGTGATGAAAATTTAGCCTTTATTCTGTTTTTAATCTTAATTTTACTCCTTCTCGGCGTCATGAACGGTTATTACTAAATAAATTTAAAAACTAATTCCCCCCTTAACGTTAGTAATAATCTAAAATGTTTTTTCTTTTATTAATTTGGATAAATTATTTTATAATACAATGTTATAACATTTTCAAGTAATTATTCATATCATATATTACCATCGTGATAAGGAGGTGCTTTTCATGAGTGGTGGATACGGTGGCAGTGAAGTAGCTATTATTTTCCTTATCTTAATTCTCCTGTTGCTCGGAACTGGCTATTAATTATTCACCATAACATGATAGTGAGGCAGTCCCCCCTGCCTCACTATCATTAAAAAGTTTAATCATATAAAATGTTAATACTAATAGAAAGGAGTTTTTATAAATGGGAGATTATCTTAAATCTTTAGGTATTGAAGATGACAATCTGGCTTTTATCCTGTTTTTAATCCTGATTTTACTTCTTCTCAGTGTTATGAATGGTAAATATTAGTTTATTTTATCTTTAATCATGATTTTTATATACCGTATACCTATAATGATATGTCAAGATAATTCAACATATTGGTGAGGCAATTTTTCTGCCTCACTACTTTTGTTTATATAACATTCTTTTACTTTAAGTTTAAAAAACAATCATACCAGTATTTATTATTCTTTTTTAATATGTTCATGATTTTTCAAATGTTTCATACAGTATTCATAATCACCTTCACACTTAGTACAATATCTAAACTCCATCCTGGGATCATCTTTTTCTGTAATACCACAAACAGTACATTTATGGATAGTATAATCTTTGTTTACTTTTCTCTGAAACTTTTTACGTTTATAATAACCCTTACTCTTTCTTCTAATATCAAGCATAAGGCTTTTTCCAAAAAAAATAAAATAATTTATTAAAGATACAATGGCAGCCAGTTTGGCTGGTAACGGCTGAACTATTATTGTGTAACCAAAGACGATCCAGTTAAACCAGGCTAAATACTTTACTTTTACCGGCAATATCATAAACAGTAATATTTCATAATCAGGATAAATTCTGGCAAAGGCCAGAAACAAAGATAGGTTTATGTAAACTGCAGTAACCCTCTGCCCGCTGACAAATGCAGCTACGATAGTTCCTATAATAGCCAGTAGATAGTACAAATTAAATTTAAAAGAACCCCATTGTCTCTCCAGGCCAAACCCAATCATATAGTAAAAATATAGAATAAAAATGACAAATATCATAGAAAAAGTTGGGGGGATAAAAATAAAAGTAAAAAGCCTCCAGACCTCCCCCTTAAGGACCAGATGGGGATCTAAATAGAGTCGACTGACAAAAGTACCCGTCGGGTCAAGATAAGTCATGACAAAAACAATTCCATTTAATAACACTATATAGCTCATTAAATTTTTTATAGCTAAATGTCCAAATTTCCTTTCAAGCCTATTTAACCAGTTCATTATACCACCCCCTGTAATTTATGAATCTCCTATAAGTTCCCAGGTAATTATTGGTATGCTATCCCCATACTTATTCTCATTTAGATATTTTCTTGCTTTTGATACTGATTCTTTACCTACAATTATAGCAGATATTTCCGCCATCTTAAACAAAAAATTTCCTATACACCTCCATTCACGTTCTTTATAAAATGTTTTATTTGGATTTTTGTCAAAACTGGTTATTTTTATATAGTCCTTTAATAAATCAAAGGATAATGCAGAGCCTGTCTGTAGTTTAGTGTAATTTAAATCTTTTAAATAATTCCTTAGCTGTTTTAACTTTTTATAATCAAGGTATAAAACAGGATTAAATTTTTTTTGCACAGCTTTTCCTTTAAAACCAATAGCTACTTTTCCATAGTATTCGGAATGATAATAAAGGTCCTTAAGGGGGATATCACAAACACTACAATATTTTCTGGTATAAAGATTATCAGTAATTTTTTCTCTGGTTGTTGCTTTAAGCATTTTTGTATTAAGTATTTCCCTTAACACAGAAAGAGATTCTTCTTCTGTTTTTGGGCTGTCATTCAAGAGTATATCAGAGGGATTTTTAACTTTGCTCCAGTCTATATTCCTAGGGCTGCCGGTAAAATGCCAGTATACGTTAGAATAATAACCTGGACTCAATTATTTATCACCTTTCTGTCTATTTACTGAATCAATTAAATATTTAAAAATTTAACTCCCAACTAGGAATTTAATATTAAATGTAGAATTAGTTTAATACAGCATTCCCCTGGATCAAAAAATGACCGGGAGGGATTTAAATGAAATTAACTAATCGTAAAATTGTTGTCGCGGGGATGTTAGGAGCTATTTCAATAGTACTGGGAATATCAGGATTGGGGTTAATACCGGTGCCTACCATGGCAGGGAATGTAACCATTATGCATGTTCCTACAATCCTGGGTGGGGTCCTGGAAGGACCTCTGGTTGGTTTATTGATAGGGTTAATTTTTGGATTATTTAGTTTTATGCAGGCATCAAGCCCCCTCTTTGCTGACCCTTTAGTTTCCATAATTCCAAGGTTGTTTATTGGAATTACTTCTTATCTAGTCTATGCTGTATTCAAAAAGAAAAATAAGAACCTGGGATTAATATCAGCAGGAATTGTAGGCACTGCTACCAATACCATACTGGTTCTCGGAATGGGAGTTATCAGGGGATACATACCCTTTGAGGGTGCTTTGTCAATTGCTGTCATCCACGGTATACCAGAAGCCATTGTTGCCACCCTGTTGACATTATTAATTGGACGTAAATTCACAAGATGACGTAAATTCACAAGATAATATTAAGAAAAAAGAAGAGAACCTGGAAACCATTTATAAAATACATTTTTGTTTCTTTAAATGTATTCTTCCTCAAGATTAAAAAATATTTCATCTCAGTTAGCGGTTTTTGTATCCAGGTTTTACCTTATTTTTTAATATTTATACTCAAGTTATCCCAGGGGTTAAGGGCAGCAGTAAACCAGACTGTGATCCTGTTATAATTATACTCTCCAATCATTAATGAAGTCGTTTGTGTTCTGATAATAAATCCAGGGTGAATGCAAATTGATTTCATGCCACGTTTTGGTCTAAACGTTTCAGTATGGGATCTCATAAAGTTATTAGTCGTAAGAAGTTCAGAAGAAACTTCTTGCTTCAGGTATCTAAAGTATACTGCTGCCTCCTGTCTTCCCTGGCCAATTATGTACTTTATCTTTTTTAAAAGAAATTTACCTAAATATTCATTTTCTCCACTTTACATCTACACACTCTATACCCTCCGTACTTTGATTAAAACAGATAACCTAAAGACATAAATTCTATCTTAAATAATTCCTCACCTGTTGAAGGATTATAATAATAACTTACTGGTATAAAATCAATCAGGGTATAAAAGGATGTATCGGGATATTCTTTTATAGGCCTTCCACCAGACAAAATACAGTACTTGACTCCATAGTATTTGTCTAACTCTCCATTTTCAAAATTGAGTAAGACCCCTGGTGCTAAATAATGCTGCATTGAACCATTTTCATCCATTCCTTCATAAGTGAAATTAAACTGGGGGCTTAAAGTAACGATAGTATCAGTTGCAAAATCAGGTGCAATATTGGTGGATACCCTTAAATTAAAAGATAACAATCTATTAATACTGATAATTGGATTAACATATACATAACTACCACCCTCAATATTTCCCGATCTGGAAATGGTCTCCAGAGAAAATTTAAACCCATATTTAGTATTATCACCGGCATAAGTTGATTCAGAACTAATAAACAACACCATTGTAGTTACCAAAACAAACAAAATTAAAATTTTTTTCATGGTCAAGTCTCCCCCTAATTTGTGGTTAAATAGTTATAAAACCTATACATTAAAAAACCAGCAAAACCACCAATAATATTTAATATGATATCATCTATATCAAAAGCCCCTACCCCTGATATTAATTGTCCTGTTTCTATTATTGTAGTAACCAGGGTAACACTTATTAATAGTCTGGTGGCTTTCCTCATTTTTTTAAAAATAAGAGGAAGAAAAAAACCCATTGGTAAAAAGGCTACAATATTTCCAACTATATTTATAAAAACTACCCTGGGGTGACAGGGTGCCCTTAAATAATTATAAATTGTCCGGAAGGGAATTAAGTTACTGGTTCCATGATAAGTATCTCTACCATACTGGTGACTAAAAAATACAAGATAAAATAAGTATATCAAATAAACCAAAAAAACTGTTACCATTGTTACTCTATATATAGTTTGCTTTAATTCTGTTTTATTAGACATTGGATTTTTTACTTCTCCTTTCTCATATCTTTAATTTACATCCCCCAGGTAAACCCTACCACTGAGAGTACCATCACATTTTATAATATCTTTTAAAATACTGGGATAAATCCTGTAGCCACCCAGGTTATTTAAATCTAACCACTTTACACCAATCTGGTAAATATCCGGAGTACTACCAGTTTTAATGTCTGTATCTGATTTTAATTTGCACTCAAACATATATTCTATTTGATGAACATCTGAATCCCATTCAGCAAATTCATGATTTTTCCCTATATATTCCCTGACAAAAACAAGGTCACCTATTATTATATCAGCTGATATTTCTTCCTTACATTCACGTAATAAAGCCTCCTCAATTGTTTCAAAGGACTTCTGTCCGCCACCCGGTAGCAAATAAAAAACACCAAATTGGTCTTTGTTTTTGGTACATAAAAGTTTGTTATTTTTTATAATAATTGCTTTTGCAGAATTTCTTATCCTTGACATCATAAAACTCTCCTTTAAAATTTATTGACCTTATACCAGCAGGTTATGTTATAATTAATAAATAAAGCTATCTTGTCATTTGCCTTCCTAAAGTTATTTAAATAATTTTTTTAAAAACATAATCAGGGTGGTTAAAACATGCGTTTAAAACCAGACATTGACCATTTTAAAAATAAAGAAGAAATAACAAGCTACCGTATCTCAGATGAAGAAGCAGGTGTAACCCTTTATACTTTCTTAAAAAACAGATTGAAAATGTCCCGTAAGTTTATAAGAAAAATGGGGAGAGAATACCGGATACGTCTTAATTGTAGATATGTTAAATTTACCGAAGTTAAATTAAATTCAGGTGACTTAATTGAATTCAACTTAAACTTTAAAGAAAAAACCTATTATGATCCTGCTCCTCTAGACCTGGATATAATTTATGAAGATAGACATTTATTAGTAATAAACAAACCAGCTAATATGTTGGTCCATCCTACTCCCGTAGAAAAATCCAATACCATTGTAAATGGTGTCCTATACCACATGCGTAACCAGGGCAACTATAACCTGGTTCGTCCCATTCACCGACTTGATAGAAATACTACTGGACTACTCTTAATAGCAAAAAACCAGTATGCCCATAATTATATAACCCATCAATTTCAGAATAACAACATACACAGGGAGTATCTTGCCTTTGTACATGGTAATGTGGAATTTAAAAAAGAAAGCATTAATGCCCCTATCGGAAAAACTAGAGACAGTTTAATTAAACGAAAGGTAGACCATACTCTGGGAAAAAGGGCTGTAACCCATATAAAGGTTGTAAAACCCGGTGGGCTGATAAGTCTTATAAGAGTCAAACTGGAAACAGGAAGGACTCATCAAATTAGAGTCCATTTAAGCCATCTGGGACACCCTCTATTGGGTGATACCCTTTACGGGGGTGAAGACATCCTGATAAAACGTCCAGCACTCCATTCTTATAAAGTTACCTGCTGTCTACCTTTTAAACACAAAGAAGTAACTTTTAAGGCTCCCCTCCCAGTAGACATGGAGAAACTAAAAAAACAGTTAATTTAATCTGTTTTAAATTAAATATAATAAACCTGTTTTGTTTGCTTTTTTATTTTTCCATATAAATAGGTAACACCAAGAGCCAGTAAGATTCTCATTCCAAGTATAATAAATCCATTACCACCAATAGCTACAAATAATAAGGTATCCTCAAAGACAGCATGACAGACAGCAAATAAAACAGAAATGGTGGTAACTTCCTTATAGGTAAAATTATTATCATCAACATACCTTAATATTAACCCGGCTCCATACAACAACCCAAAAGACTGACCGACAATAATCGGTAAACTGGCAGTCTCTGGAAGCTCAAAATGTTTTAAAGTGCTTTTAAATACTTTAGATATCTTTTTAATAATACCGGCTTCTTCTATTATTTCAATTCCAATAAAAAGGGGAAAGATTATCATTACTATTTTTATAACCATATCGACACTACCGGTAACTGCTTCGTTTATAAATCCATTCCAGTCCATAACTATCCCCCTGATTTTGTATCTCATTTATATTTAGACTATTTTTTAAAGTATAATGTTTAATATAACCCCACTTAATAAAGAGAGACTTAATCTTAAAACATTAATCAAAAATAGGTTTATCTTTAGTTTTTTAAAAATAGCTGATTCAATTATAAGACTATGGGCAATACCTATCATCGTTCCCAGAATAGTTATTTCCCTGGGTCCTAATTCCAGGCCAGATATTACAGCAATTCCACCATAAATATTAAGAAGATATGCAGTAAGAAGAGCAACAACTGCTTCCCCTGGTAGTCCCACTACCTGCATCATCGGACTAAATATACCTGCCACCAAATCAATAAAACCTGTATATTTTAAAAATGTAACCAAAACATATACTGGAATAATTATTTTTATTAGATCAATAAACACATCCCGGGCTTTTAAAAATCCTGATTTAACTACCTGTTTCAATTAAGACTACCTCCGTTACTTAAACCTATATTTTATGATTTCTTATATTAAATGATTTACCCTTATATTAAAGTTACCTTCTATCCCTTTGTAATAATGTTTTAGCCTGAAATTTAAAGATGTAATAGCAAATATACCCTGGTTATATAAGTATTGACGATAATGACCACAAGACAATATTACAAATTACAGTTTAAACATCATAATTACTTTAATGTGTTATATGAATATTATACCAGAAAGGCAAAAGATTTAAAAACAAAAATAACAAGGAGACAGTGTGGAATAATTATCATATAATAAACTTTACAAATAAATGCAAAGGAGGTACAGATGGTTAATAATAATTTTGAGGTATTCTGGGTTAAATTAGGACTGGGTTTATTATTGAGCCTGGTTTTTGCACTCATTGCCTATAAAAAAAACTCCCTATCAAAGAGTGGAATCATGGGAGCAATACTGGTTGGAACTATAATTTTTGGTTGTGGTGGTTTTACCTGGTTTATATTGTTAGGGGCCTTTTTTGTTTCTTCAAGCCTTTTATCACACTTTAAAATAAGACAAAAAAAGACTATAGCCAGGGAGTTTCAAAAAACCGGCCAAAGGGATCTGGGACAAACCCTGGCCAATGGGGGTATTGGTATAATCCTGGCCTGTCTTAAAGTTTTAAATCATTATCCAGCCACAACATTATTTTATGCTTATTTAGGGGTAATAGCTACTGTCAATGCAGACACATGGGCAACAGAACTTGGTGTTCTATCGAAAACACCTCCCCGGTTGATAACCAGCTTTAAAAAGGTAGCCCGGGGAACTTCAGGTGGAGTTACATGGCTAGGACTGACCTCATCACTGGCTGGAGGTTTTTTTATTGGTTTTATTGCCTTTTGTTCTATTTCTTTATTAAAGGGCTTTATAAATAAAAATTTTATGTATATATTAATTTCCATATCAGGGGGACTGGCTGGTTCTTTAACAGATAGTCTCCTCGGGGCCACATATCAGGGAATATATTATTGTCCCTGCTGTGAAAAAGAAACAGAAAGGCTTATTCATTATTGTGGACAAAAAACTAGACTTATCCGTGGTTTTACCTGGTTAAATAATGACCTTGTTAATTTGATAAGTTCTGTGTCAGGGGCTTTAGTATCCCTGACCCTGGGTCTTTATTTATTTTAAAGTCATCTCTTTAACTATTTCCAGGCTATCCAGATCAATTATTTCTATTGAATTATCTTTAATAACAGCTACTGAGGGAATAGCAGGTTTTTGTTTGGGTAAAGACATACTCCCTGGATTTAACAGAATAATATCTTCTCTGTTTTTAATTTCAGGAATATGAGTATGTCCATAAATAAGAATATCTGCTTTAAATCTCCTGGCAAATTTAATTCTATCCTTTTCATTATTATGTTGATACCCATGGTAGACCACCAGTCTTAATCCATTTATTTCCACAAGAACATATTCTGGTAAAGGATAAGGCAAAACCCACTCATCAACAAGGGAATCCACATTCCCTTTTACCATCATTAAACTTCCCTTAAATTTATTTATCTCTTCTATCAAACCAGTGGTATTATAACCGTCTGGCAGGGGATTTCTGGCCCCATGGTATAATACATCCCCCGCATGAATTACAAGTTTACTCCGGCTCATTAAACCCTCGGCTTTTTTCCAGGCGGTTAAACTCCCGTGGGTATCACTGACAACAACAATTGATTCCTTCATTTACTATACCTCCTGTTTTTTTATAATTACCATAATATCTTTTGTATTTGTAGTTATCATCAAAGTTATCAAATAATTATTAATAAATTATACCCATTTTTTTATTTATAAGTCTGGTCAGTGATTTTTTAAAATGTAAATTATGTTCTCTGGATCTTTTTTTAGGGGTGGGGTGTCTTCCCCCACCCCTCCTTATCTTTGAATGAATATGGCGTCTCATTAATAGAACATCTATATCTCTGCTGGAAAATACCTTCCCATTGAAATTAATAACCACAGCATTTTTACCCATAACCATGGCTGCCAGACCATAATCACCTGTCACTACAATATCATCTGGTCTGCAATCATTAAAAAGGGTATTATCAGTTGACTGATTCTGGCAGTCAACCCTGATCATTTTACCATAATTTAGGTAAATATCATGATAAATATCTGTATATATAAATAGGTCAATACCAAACTTCCGGGCTACTTCCTGAACTTCTTTGATGACAGGACAGGAATCACCATCAACCAATATTCTCATAAATAAAACCACCTGTTAAAAATATTTTCCAATTCTTATATATAAATTGCTGGATTCGTATTCCAGGTCATGGCCAAACCCCAGAACTAGTTCCAGATTCATTAATCCATAAAGCTGGGAAATTTCAAGCCCCAGTTCTCCTCCAACAACAGGTATAACATCATATTCATTATCTCCTGTTAAGCCAAAATCATAGAAGAGGGTACCATTGAGGTCATCATAGAATACAGGATAAACCCCTGGACCACTTTCAATGTTAATCAATTCCTTTCTCAGTTCTAAATTAAAGATTGCCAGTTTAGAACCCTTCAATGGTTCTTCCCTGAAGGCTCTTACCAGGTTTCCCTGACCCAGGGAAAAATCATCAATTTTGTTATAACCGATAATTAAACGTCCGGCCAGGGTAGTTTTTTTATTTAATTCCAGATAATTATCTGCAGACATTTCTACTTTATATTCTTCTATATTATCTTTTTTCCAGTAACTATCTATACCCCAGTATAGGCTATTCTGGACTGGACCACTACCGGTAATCCCTCCATATCGCCAACCTGTGCCATAAAGAGTATAACTATCAACATCTTTATTGTCATAACAATATTCATCATGATAAACTGAATTTAATAATAACAGGTGGTAGTAAAAAGACTTATTTATTAACGGATAACCCAGCATAATATCTACATTACGCTCCCGTACCCAGTCTCCATCTTTTATTAAACTCTGATTGGTGGTCAGTGATAATAGAAAAGTTCCAGGCTGATAACTATACTGGAAATCAAAGGACGGCTCAGGAGATTTATTGTGATAGTTAAAACTCATGGAATAGCTATGTTTTTCAAGAGCATCCTTACCATAAGTAGTAAAACCTGTATCAAGGCTGGTTCCCTCAGAAGTGTATATCAAACTGAAATTAGGCATTATATATTTGGGATATAATGATGGAAAAGGACTATATTCCCTGACCCGATAACTAGTTTTAAGCTTTTCAAACCAGTAATCAGGAGAATCTTCTTCCTCTTTAATCTTTATAATACGTCTTCTATTTACAAAATTCAACTTACCAACTCTTTTCCATTCCACCCTGTCAAGCCTTACTGAATAAAGGTCATATCCATCTAATGAATATCCGACAAATACAATTTCATCTTTATTTCTAAAGCTGGGCTTGAAGGCCCCGGTAAATAAATTAGTTATGCGATAAAGATTTTTTGTAACCATATCCAGGGCATATAAATTGAATCTACCATTTCTATCTGAACTAAAGACAACATATTTTCCATCCGGTGACCATACCGGAAAGACCTCGATATGGTTATCATCTATCAATGGTTTTAATACCTTATCTTCAAAAGAATATAAATAAAGATCTTTCTTGCTGTTATACATAACACTCAACACAGCTTTATTTCCATCAGGGGAAATATCAAGAGATGAAAATGAAAAGCT
Organism: Halothermothrix orenii H 168; assembly: GCF_000020485.1. Taxonomy (GTDB): domain Bacteria; phylum Bacillota; class Halanaerobiia; order Halanaerobiales; family Halothermotrichaceae; genus Halothermothrix; species Halothermothrix orenii. The sequence goes on along the minus strand of NC_011899.1, from coordinate 889,978 downwards.
ACTATTTCCCTTTAATATGGTTGAAGTCTGCCGGGTTTTTAAATCTATTTTTTTAATACTGGTTATACCTTTATCCTGGGTTAAATATATAATTGTATTATTATCTTTAAAAACCGGAGCATATGCTCTCTCACCACGGGTCAACCTTATCTCCCGGTCAGTGGTAAAATCATACATATATAAATCATAATAATTATATACTTTTTTATATACATCCTGTTTAGCGTAAACAAGTTTTTTTCCATCCGGTGACCATGTTATATTTCCATCTGATGATGATATTGCTGGAACCAGCTGATAATCTCTTCCATCTTCAGTTAATATTCTAATCGCCGAAAATTTATTATAATAATGATAATAGGCTACTTTTTTACCATCAGGTGAAACCGAAGGATTTAAAGTAAAATAACCATGCTCAGTTAACCTCGTTATCTCAGTCCTGCCTTCTGTTTCAATTCTCTCATTTAATTCTATAGCTTTTCTCTTCTGTTCAAACTTCCATGATTTGTATAATTCATCTACCTCTATTCCCAATACCTTTTCAATAACCTTATTAATTCCTTCCTGGGGTTCTTCGCAGAACTTATGGCTTATTTCAACGAGCTTGTCCTCTCCATATTCTTTAGCAATATACCTGCAAATGGATAAACCATATATGTAAACCGGTATTCCTCCGGTAGGCCAGGAAGAAAGGTCATATTTCCCGCTTACTTTGTCAACCGAATATAATTTATCTTGAAGGGCAGCAGTCCTTATATACATTGAATAAATATCACCTTTACCCCGCCCCCCGTTTGTAAATTTTGTTTCAGTATATGTGGTATAACCTTCAATAAGCCACCAGGGTTGAAGTATATTGGGAGTAGTTAATATAGGTATTTTCCCCAATATATGTCGGTAAAACCTGGAGGCCCCTTCATTCATATCAAGATGCAGAATATGGGTATATTCATGTGTAATTACAAGACGCAACCAGCTTTCACTGTAACCTACCATTCCTGAATAAATATCTGGCTTTCTAAGATACACATTAATTCTGTTAAAACAGATAACATCAGCACTACCATTGGCCATATCGGCATCATCAAAAATGTTTATATATGTCTTTGTTACCGGTTCATATTCCATAAATCTAATCAATTTATCATGAACATCTTCAGCAATTCTGGAAACTTTATAAGCGGCCATAGCATTATCTTTTTGAAAATTAATTATAAAATGGTCAGTTTTCATTGTATACCATTTACCAGCCAGGACCGGTGAAGTTACCATAATCAACAAAATAACTAAAAAAAATAAGCATTTTCTATAACCCAAATCCATCACTCCCTATTACAACATTTTAATTTATGTAATATATAAATTAAAATAAACAATATTAATATTTACTTCTATTTAAAAAGTAAATTTCCTCCCCCCAGCACCGTTAATTAATTTATACTTCTATAATATAATAACAGTACCACCTGTTCATGAATAATTGATTTTTTGCCATCAAGTTGGTTTGAAAATCCAGGTGACCTTTTTGTAGCCGGATTTGGAGCAGCAGCCCCCCTCTTTGCCTCAACTATGGCATCGTTCAATCTAACGCCGGTTGACTTTCCTGGGCTAATTCAGGTATTCCCGGGGCCATCTATCCTGAGTAATAAATAAGGATAGTAATAAAATGTTCCATCAAAATAATATAGCAAATAAGTAGTTATTAAGTACCATAGCTTTATTACAGATATCGGCAGGTGTATTTCCAGGAGTAGGTCATCTATTAAACGCCTTCAGACCTTGCCTATTATTTTGGAGGACTAATTCTTTCTTTTTCAACGTTATTTAAATATTTATTTTATTATATTATTAGTCTTATATATTCTTTTACCTGGTATTTTATAGAAAAAATAGTTTAATTGTTTTAATTCCTTTTAATTATTTTAATAAAAGATTCCTTAAAACTACCCGGTATTAATTTAAGTTCTTTGGATTATAATAAAAACAGTAAATAATTATACTAATGGAGGGAATAGTATATGGGTCAGAAAGTATCAGAAGTTATTATTGAACAACTCCATAACTTTGGTGTAAAGCATATATATGGGTACGCCGGTGATACCATCTTGAAATTTTTTTCAAAGCTAAAGGGGTCACCGGTCAAGCTCTTCACAACTAAACATGAATCTACCGCAGGTTTTATGGCCTCAGCTGAAGCAAAATTAACCGGAAATCTGGGTGTCTGTATTGCCCACAGTGGTCCTGGCACTACCAATATTATTAATGGTATTGCTGATGCGTACAGTGATCGAGTCCCACTCCTTTTAATAACTGGACAGGTTCCCACTTATAATATTGGAACCGACTATAAGCAATATGTGGATCAGTTAAAACTCACTGAGCCCCTGACCGTTTATTCCAGTATCTTAATAAATCCGGCCACAGTTATCGATATTTTCTACAAAGCCATGACAATGTCAATTTTAAAAGGAGGAGTAAGTCACATTGTTATTCCTATGGATCTGTGGGATCAGGAAACAAATGCTATCCCCAGGCCTTATCCTGAACATTTAAATCATAAACAAACAGTTGACGAAAACCAGCTTGATAGAGCTGCTACCAGTATAAATAACACTGAAAAAATTTCTATTCTTTATGGTAGAGGTGCTAAAAACTGCCGTCAAGAATTAATAGAGCTGGCCCAGAAAATTAATGCACCGTTGATTAACACCCTTCCTGTAAGTGGGTTGATCGAATTTGGTCATCCCCTTAGACTCGGCTGTCTCGGACATGCGGGAAGCAATGAAGCAGCCCGGGCCCTCAATGAAGCAGATTTAATATTAACTGTGGGAGCTACCTGGTGGCCTAAAGATTATACCCCCAGAAAACCCCGGCTAATTCAACTTGACCTGATAAAAGAAAATATCGGGGCTACACATCCAGTTGATATTGGTCTTATAGGAGATATCAAAAACACCTTACAGACACTTTTATCGAAAATAAATTCAAAAAATGAAACAGGTTGGTTAGACCATATAAAGGATTTAAGAAATAACTGGATGGATAGAATCACCAAAGAATCACACCAGGAAAACTGGCCTCTTCCGCCCCAGACTATAATAAGAATAATTAGTGAAAATACTCAACCTGATGAAATAATTTGCCTTGATTCTGGAGATAATGTTATATGGTTTGGTCGGTATTTTGGTAACAAATGTGCCCATACACTGATTTCGGGGACATGGCGAACTATGGGGTTCAGCCTCCCTTCTGCCCTGGCAGCCAGAATTAATAAACCAAATAATCAGGTAACCTCAATTATAGGTGATGGAGGTCTATCTATGGTTCTGGCTGAAATCTCGACAGCAGTTAGATATAATTTACCCATAAAAATAATTGTTTTAAATAATAACTCTCTGGCAATGGAAAAAAACAGAATGGAGGCCGCCGGGTTAGTACCTGAAGAAGTCGAACTTACAAACCCTGATTTTGTTAAAATAGCTAAAGCCTGTGGATTTGAAGGAAAACGTGCCAATAATATTAATGAACTTCAGGCTCTTTTAAAGGAAAATAAACAGACAAATGGTCTCTTAATTGATATTCCAACAGCCAGCTATCCCCCATCAGGAACTAAATTATCTTGAATATAGACCAATATATAAAATCATGTATATTTTTTAGTAATGTTACCTTGATTTTAAAAAACCTATATGGTATATTTATTTATAAATTAATTAAATATATTGTCCAAATTTGATGAAGGGGAGAGTAAGGTATATTAACTGGTTACCAGCGAGTCAGGGATGGTGGAAGCCTGATAACCATAATATATCTGAAGCGCACCCCGGAGAAGTCAATCTGAACCACTGAAGTAGGGTTGACCGGTACTTACCGTTAACAGATTAAGCGGGTATAATTTTTATAGTTATACCAAGCAGAGTGGCACCACGGGAACAACTCTCGTCTCTATCAGGAGATGAGGGTTTTTTTATTTCTGTAAAATACTTTATTTAAAACAGTCTAATTCACTATGGAGTAAATTTCGACTTTAATTTAAAAAGGAGGTAACTGGAATGATTGACTTTAAAGAAAAACTTGTAGACCTTATCAGTCAAGAAATTAATGATTTAAATGTTGAAGAGATTGAACATCTTATTGAAATTCCTCCTCAACCGGAAATGGGGGATTATGCTCTCCCCTGTTTTAAATTTGCCGGGATATTTAAAAAAGCACCAAATATTATAGCTGAGGAGATTGCCAGTAAAATTGAAGGTAATAGTTATTTTAGCAAAGTTGTAAACACCGGCCCTTATGTAAATTTCTTTATCAATAAAGAGATTTTTGCTGAAACTGTCCTCGAAGAAATATTACAAAAGGGTAAATACTATGGAGCCAGAAATATTGGAAAAGGAAAAAATGTTATTGTAGAGTTTTCCTCTCCTAATATTGCAAAGCCTTTCCATATAGGTCATATCAGGACAACCGTTATCGGTCACGCCCTGAGAAATATTTATAACTTTCTGGGATATAATGCAATTGCCATTAACCATCTCGGTGATTATGGAACCCAGTTTGGTAAATTAATTGTTGCCCTTAATAAATGGGGTGATAAAGATAAAATTAAATCAAACCCCATTCCCGAATTCTTAAAACTGTATATTAAATTTCATGAAGAAGCAGAAAAAAATCCTGAACTTGAAGAAAAAGCCAGAAGTTGGTTTAACAGGCTTGAAAATAAAGATGAAGAAGCAATGGATTTATGGAAATGGATCAGGAACATGAGCCTTAAAGAATTTAAACGGGTTTATGATATGCTCGGTATAGATTTTGATTCTTATGCCGGGGAAAGTTTTTATTCTGACATGATGCCTGATGTAATTGAGGAGATGGAAGAAAAAGGTCTCCTTCAGGAATCACAGGGGGCTAAAATTGTTGACCTTGAAGAATATAATATGCCACCGGCCATGATTGAAAAAAGTGATGGCTCAACCCTCTATATAACCAGAGATATTGCCGCCGCTATTTACAGGAAAAAAACATATAATTTTTATAAAAACATTTATGTTGTCGGTTCTCAGCAAAAACTTCATTTTGACCAGTGGTTTAAGATTATTGAATTAATGGGCCATGAATGGGCCAGGGATTGTATCCATGTTCCCTTTGGTATGGTAAGTCTGGAAGACGGTACCATGTCTACCAGAAAAGGTCGAGTCGTCTTCCTGGAGGATGTATTAAATAAAGCAATTGAGAAAACCAAAGAAACAATTGAGGACAAAAACCCCGATCTTGAAAACAAAGAAGAGGTTGCAAAAATAGTAGGGATAGGTGCTGTAATTTTCCAGGAACTTTATAATAGTAGAATAAAAGACTATGTCTTCTCCTGGGATCGAACCCTATCTTTTGAGGGAGAAACAGGACCCTATGTTCAATACACTTATGTGAGGACAAAAAGTGTCCTGAATAAGAGCAATTATAAATTTAAAAAACTCGATGACTATTCACTATTAACAGATGAAGACGCCTTTAATGTTATAAAACTTATATCACAATTCCCGGACACTATCATAAAGGCTTCTGAGAGGTATGAACCCTCTATTATTACAAGGCATATTACAGAACTGGCCAAGGCCTTTAATAAGTACTACCATGATAACCAGATTCTTGTAGATGACCAAAAAGTCAGGGAAGCAAGGTTGTTCCTGGTATATGCCGTAAATACTGTTCTTAAAACCGGTCTTTCTCTACTGGGTATCAAAACACCTGAAAAAATGTAAACCAATTATAGGATAAGTTATTCTGGCTATAAGTATAAAAGCCAAACCCACTATGGGTTTGGCTTTTCTTCATGTTATAAAGTTTACTACTTTAAAGTTTTTAATCACCCGGTAGATTATTATTTTAATAATTCTTTTCCTTTATTGACTGCATTTCAGGGTAACATTACCGGTACTTGTATGGATATAAAGATTAGAGGCATCAGTACCGCCAATAATAGCTTCTAAGGTATTATCACTGATTTCTTTTATCTGCATTTCTACCCCGTTTAAATCAAAGTTTAAATCACCTGTACCAACACTGGCGACCAGGTAGGTAGAAGGATCCCTTAATATTAATGAAATATCTCCAGTAGAAGTAGTTACCCTGTTATTGGTACCGGCCTCAAGGTTTAAATTGGCATCTATATCACCGGTACTGACATCAACATTTGTTTCACCACTGGCATAACCAATGTTAACATCACCGGTACCGACCTCCACCATTAAGGTGTCAAGGGCTTCATCGACTGTTATATCTCCGGTGCTTGTATCCAGAATTAAATCACCTTTACATTCCTCAACTGTAATATCACCGGTAGCAGTATAAAGTTCGGCATTGAAATTATCAGGAATATTAATTTCAAAATCAACTACTACCCGGTTGTCATATGTAAAATCGGGTAAGACGGGTTTTATATAAATATTATTAAATTCTTTTTTTATATCTACTACAGTAGCATCAACCGCCATCTCGGCCTTTGACTCTGATTCGGCCCCGGCTTTTATCTTAGCCTCAACCAGGATATAATCCTGGGACCAGTTATTTATTATTATATCACCTGTTTTATTTTCAAGATTAATAGTTACACCCGGAACATAATCAACTGTATAGTGCCTTACTGTCCCGGCATATTCATAAAAACACCCTGTAAGCATTAAAGCTATAAAAACTACAATTAATGAACTCAATATTAGTTTCCTGGACATGTTATACCCCCTGACTATTTTTTAAAAAATATTATTATATTTATCACTGTTACCGATTTCTACCCTCTTTTATGCTTGAAAAACAACATATGACTTATTGTATATATTATATAGTAATTTCCCTATATTAACAACAATTAAGTAAATACTTACTATTGATAAGATGGAATAAGGGCCACCACGGGTGGCCCCTTTTTTTTGATTATGTGGCCAGTTCAATGATTGCATTGGCATAGATTTTGGCATTCTTTATGAGGTCGTCAATATCTATATATTCATCCTTTTGATGAGCCAATTCAGGCTGTCCCGGGAATATGGGGCCAAAAGCTACAGCTTTCTCAACAGCCCTGGCATAAGTTCCCCCACCTATTGTTATTGGGTCCCTGTCATCCCCGGTAAATTCTCGATACACCTTCATCAATTTCTGTACCAGGGGATCATTCTTGGGTACATATAGCGGTTCCATATGTTCCATCTCTTCCAGTCTAAACTCAGTCTGATCAATTATTTGTTTAATACCATTTAAAACTTTATCTCTGGAGAGAGTCACGGGATAACGGATGTTTACTATAATTTCTCCAGAATTTTGATTAATATTAACCATACCCACATTAAAGGTTAGTGGTCCTGAGACATCATCACGTAAATGGCAACCGATCGATTCCCCGTAATACTCCATTCCAATTCTCTCCTTATAAAACTTAATAAATTTGCCCAGAGCATCATCAGTTGATATCATATCTGAAAGAAACACCATAAGCTGTGAGATAGCATTATGACCGTCTTCTGGCAGGCTACCATGGGCTGATTTTCCGTAAGATTTTATTATAAGACTCTCCCCGGACTTTTCAACCTCTAATTTAAACCCGGTCCTCTCTTTAAATTCATTGAGTTTACTAACAATTTCATCATGGTTAACAACAATATCAAATACTGCTTCACAATAATCAGGAACCATATTGGGGGCATTTCCCCCTTTAATAGATACTAAACCACTATTATTTTCATTATTAAATAAGGATTTAATTTTTATGTTCAGTATACCCTTTTCTCCAAGAATAACAGGATACTCAGCATCGGGGCTGAAGGCTGAATCAGGTATTTCTTCTTTTTCCAGATAGTATTTTAAACCTTCCCAGCCACTCTCTTCATCTGTCCCCAGTATCAATCTGACCCTCTTATTTAAATCAAAACCGAGATCATTAACCGCTTTCATGGCATATAGGGCGGCAACAGCCGGTCCTTTATTATCTAGAGTACCCCGGCCATAAATTTTATTATTATGTATCTCAGCACCATAGGGAGGGTAAGTCCAGCCACTACCTTCAGGAACTACATCAAGGTGGCAAAGGATTCCAACCATTTCTTTACCACAACCTATTTCTATAAAACCAGCATACCCGTCTACGTTTCCTGTCTTCAACCCTAAATTTCTGCCAATCTCCAGGGCTTTTTCCAGGGCATCACTGACCCCTTCACCAAAAGGTTTACCTTCCTGTCCCTTTTCCTCAACACTTCTGATTTTAACTAATTCCTGGGTTGATTTTATAATATCTTCCTTTAAACTATCTATTTTACTGTTAACTTCTGACCTCACGCCAAACCCCTCCTTTTTATTACTAATTAAAACTTCTCTATAAAAAGTATTTTCTCCTCTATTATATTACCTAAACTTAAAAATTATATAAATTAATTTATGAAACCTTAATATATACACAATATATACCCACAACAATCTTTTGATATTAACAACTACCTTTAAATAATAAACCTGAATAATTTATTCCTGGTATTTGACATCTTAATTAAATATTTAATTTAATCAATTATCCAATAAAAAGTTTTACTCTAAAATATTGACTTGTAAATAAAAGGGATTATCTTATTAAATAAAGAATATTAAAAGAAAGAGTAATCAGTTTTATAAAAAAGCAAAGGGGGAGATTATATGAAGGACTTAAATTTAAATCCAGATACACAGGTTAATCCCATAGCCCGGGAAAGATTTTATTCTGGTTCAAAAGAAGATGCTGTTCTTGTTATTCATGGTTTTACCGGTATACCCGCTGAAATGGAGTATCTGGGAAAAGAGATTAATAAAAAGACCGGTTATACAGTTTACATACCGCGGCTTCCAGGCCATGGCACTAATCGGCAGGATTTTTTAACCAGTGGGGCCCGGGACTGGCTCCGTAAAATTTACGATAGTTACCTTAATTTAAAAGCTGACTATAAGAATGTCCACCTGGCTGGCCTCTCAATGGGAGGATTGTTAGCTTTATTAACTGCCGCCAGATTTAATCATTCTGCTAAACTTATTCTGATTGCAGCAGCTCTTTACGCTAACCACCCTCTTTTACCCTATAGTCATATCATAAAATTTTTTAAGAAAGAAATTAAGAATGATCCTGAAGTATTACAGCTGGACGAAGAGGGTCTAACCCCTGAAGACAAACTATACCGTGAACACTACTGGGGATACACCTTCCCGGTCCAGGGGGCAGAATTACATAAATTAATGAGGCTTACCCGTAAAAAACTCCCCCAGATATCCTGTAATACCCTGATTATTGCATCAAAAAAAGATGATACTGTACCATTAAAAGCAGCCTATACCATAAAAAATAATATAAAGTCAAAACAAAAAAAACTGGTCATTTTGGAAAATTCCCCTCATGTAATAAATGATGGACCAGAAAAAGATAAATGTGCCAGAATTGTTACAGATTTTTTATTAAAAACTATTTAAGAAATAATATCGAATTTCGTGATTTGTTAGATAATCAACAGGAAGCAATAATAACAATACCCCTGACCAGACAATTAACCTGACTGGTCAGGACTGGTCAGGGGGAGCTATAAGAATAAATCACAGGTCAATATTAAAACAACCCTCTTACATTTTTTCTATGTTTTATTATATCTTCTGGAGAAGTGATACTTTTTTGTTAACTTAATTTCTCAAACCTGTCAACAAATTCTTTAAAGGTTGAAATGGCTGATTCAATGGGCTCAGGTGACGACATATCTACCCCGGCCTTTTTCAGGACGTTTAATGGATAATCAGAATCACCACTTTTTAAGAACTGGATATATCTTTGAACTGCCTTATCCCCTTCTTCTAAAATCTTATTGGCCAGGGCTGTTGCTGCCGAAAAACCAGTTGCGTATTTATAAACATAGAAATTGTAGTAAAAGTGAGGTATACGGGCCCATTCCAGTGCAATCTCCTCATCAGAAACAACATCAGGTCCGTAATATTCCTCATTTAATTTTTTATATATTTCCTTCAATAATCCAGAAGTTAAAGGCTGTCCCTGTTCTACTTTTTCATGAATTATCTTTTCAAACTCAGCGAACATAGTCTGGCGGTATACAGTACCCCGGAACTGTTCCAGATAGTGATTAATTAAATATTTTTTCTTCTTCTCATCTTGTGTGTTCTCAAGGAGATACTTGATAAGTAATGTTTCATTCAGGGTAGATGCCACTTCAGCCACAAAAATCTTATAATTAGCATACACAAAAGGTTGATTTTTGTTTGAATAATATGTATGGATAGCATGCCCCATTTCATGGGCCAGCGTAAAGACATTATCAAGGTTGTCAGTATAATTTAAAAGAACATAAGGGTGTACCCCGTAACATCCAGATGAATAAGCCCCTGACCTTTTTCCCTTATTTTCATAAACATCAATCCATCCAGAATTAAAACCTTCCTTCAAGATATTTAGGTATTCATCCCCCAGTGGTTTCAGGCCATTAATAACCATTTCTTTGGCTTCCTCATAAGGAATTTTTATATCAAGATCAGAAACCAGTGGAGTATAAATATCATACATATGAAGCTCATCAACACCAAGGATCTCTTTTCTTAATTTCATATATTTATACATAGGTTTAAGATTGTCTTTTATTGTTTTAATTAAATTATTATAAACATCAACTGGAACATTATCATCATCAAGGGCAGATTCGAGGGCTGAATTATATTTACGGACCCTGGCATAATATATATGGCTTTTTACAGCCGTATTCAGGGTACTGGCAAAGGTATTTATAAATTCATTATATTTACTGTAAAGGGCTTTAAAAGCATCTTTACGGACTCTTCTGTTTTTATTTTCCATAAGTTCAATGAACCTGCCATGGGTTACCCTGACCTCTTCACCCTTTTCATCTTTAATTATAGGAAAGGTAAGATCAGCATTATTCATCATACTAAAAATATTATAGGGACCCTGGGTAACTTCACCGGCCATTGCAATTAGCCTTTCTTCTTTTGCAGAAAGGTAATGATCTTTTTGACGCAGGATATTATCCAGTAAATGCCGGTAAAGTTTTAACCCCTCTTTTTCTTCAAGATATTTATTCATTTGCTCCCGGGACAGGGTTAAGATTTCTGGAACCATGAAGGATGTAATACTGGCCAGCTCATTATGTAGACTCTGCGCACGGTTAAATAAAGATTGATAAGACTGGTCTCTGGTATCCTCGTCCTGTCTCATGTGGGCATAAGCATAAAGCCTGGTGGCTACTTCTTCTACCTCCATAATTAAATTTAACCCGTCTAAAAGATTCTGACTGGAATTAACCAGCTTGCCCTGGAATGTAGCAATATCCTTTAATTTATCCTTTACCCTGTTAAAATCTTTTTCCCACTCTTCATCTGTTTTATATATATCCTCCAAATCCCATTTATACTTATCATCAATTTTATTTCTTTCGGGTAATTCTTTAGCCATACTCCTCACTCCTTTATGATTTATAAACAAATTTAAAACCATCCTTATTCAAATGTAATTTAAAAAATAAGAGTTAATAGGTCATAATAAGCCCCGGTACTGTCCCTGTTTAGAATAATAAGACTCGTGTTCTATAAGCCACCTTTTTCGCCAGAGGCCACAGGCATAACCCTTTAATTCTCCATTGCTGCCTATAACCCGATGACACGGTATTACTATAGGTAGAGGATTTTTTCCATTGGCCCTCCCTACAGCCCGGGCTGCCCCTGGTTTTCCTAATGCCCTGGCAATATCTCCGTAGGAACATGTCTCCCCATAGGGGATATTTAACAGCTCCTGCCACACTTTTTTCTGAAAATCTGTCCCTGCCGGGGCCAGAGGCAGGTTAAAATTACGCCTCTGGCCGGTAAAGTATTCATTTAACTGATTATAAACCTCTTTATTTAGTTCATAAAGCTGTTTACAGGTAAAGTTAATACTATAAAGGTTTTTATATTTATTGTCTACATTTTTAACAAAGGTTATGCTTACCAGACCATCTAAAGATAATGTAATTTCCATTAAACCCAGTGGAGAAGGATAATAATTTTTTATCACTTTATTTCACCCCTGAATCTTTTTAAAGATTCGGGTATATCAAATTTTCTTAAAAAATACCCCAGCAACATATAGGCTTCCCGCCTGGTCAATAATCTATTATCAGGAACCATTTTACTAAATTTGTTGGAAATCAAATCCATCTGGCAGGCCTTATTATAATATTCATCTACTTCCATGTTAAGAACTTTTTCACCACATGCTGTAAGAAGTAACATGGCAGCCCGATCCCGGGTTAAATAACTGTTAGTTGAAAGTGTTATAATACTTTCTGGAACCCATTCACATAAATTCGGGGCCTGTCGTTGCCTTAAACCCTTTATAATAATATAAGCAAACTGCTTCTCCCTGATTATCTCTGTTAATTTAAAATCATTCCTGTATCCGGCTACAACAAGCCCCCAGGATAACAGCTCTTCTAAATAGGGTCTGACAACACTATCTTCTATGATGTGATCGACAAAATCTTCATAATAGTTAATATCTCTATAAATCCCTAACGATTTTTGAACTTTTCTAATTATTTCTCTATGGTCAGTAATTTCAGCATAGGTTAAGTTTGATTTATGTGCATAATAAGTTATTAAACCTGCTGCCTCACCACAGGCCATACCTGTAGGTAAAACCCTGGCACTAGCAGCTGCCAGAGAACTATAACCACTGCTTCTGCCAACTACCATAACATTCTTAAGGTTTTTGGGAATTAATGAACGCATGGGAATACCATACACTACAGGATTAAAAAGAACAAACCCGGCAAATTCAGGTGTATAAGCCTGATAATCAAGGGGATAAGATGCTAAAGCCACTGTATCTTCAAAAATTTTATTTTCCAGCAAATCTACAGTCTTTAACTGGTATCTGGCTAAAATATGTCTTCCTTCCCTGATATATAACTCCTGGGGAAAATCCATCAAGACAGCCCTTTCAAAACCATCTACCTGTTTTTTTAAAAAAGCAAGGACATGTGCCGCTTCTTTTTTTCCCCTTTTATAAGCATCTTTTAAAGAGGTTTTATCAAGGGGATCAACCCCGAAAATCAACATAGAATTAATATAGGCTTCAAGCTGGCCCTTGTCATTTTTCTCAAATACAATGTTAAGACCCCTGAGCTTTATATTTTTATCATGGGGTTTATACATGTCCCCGATTCTAACAAAACCCCAGGCGTGATTATGATTAATATGAGCTGGTCCAAATTTGCCATCCTTAACAGCCTTTACCAGTCCTTCATAATTTATATTACCTATATGTAATACCAGGGTCACAGCCATATGGCGTTCTGGCAAACCAATATCAGCACCATTTTCAAAATAGGGTGCCCCGGCTCTTACTGCAAGATGGGCCTCCTGGCTTGAATCTATAAAATAACTGGCTTTAACTTCGATTAACTTACCTTTTTCCCTTAATATAAGACTATTTATATATCCCTTTTCTTTCTTTATTTTTATAAGTTCTGTATTATTCATAACCTTAATATTTTTTTCAGAAGCCAGCATATTCTGAAATACAGATATTGCCTTATCTATTCCAAAAGCTACCTGACCACCAACTCTCTGGTGCCATTCCTGAAAAAGACCTTTATTTAAATTACCTCCATGAGGTGAATAATTCAAATCAAGATAATTTAAACCACCGTATACCATCAAACCACCCGGTTTATCCCTTTCCATAACCAGCAGAGTCTTAACCCCTGACCTGGCTGCTGAAACAGCAGCCATAACTCCTTCTGGCTCTCCCCCATATACAACCAGCTGGTAATCTTCTATAATGGTCCTGGCTTCAACTATTACAGGAATAAATATAACTACTAAAGCTATCAGCACAAAATTGTAAAACTTTGAATAAAACATTTCCAACCTCCTGAAAAAAGGAGAGGGGATACCCCCCTCTCATATATCTTAAAATTTGGCATTACCGGGAGTTCTGGGAAAGGGAATAACATCCCTGATATTCTTCATACCAGAGATATACATTAATAGCCTCTCAAATCCCAGTCCAAAACCAGAATGGGGTACTGTTCCATACTTTCTAATATCCAGAAACCACTGGTATTTCTCAATATTCATATCAAGTTCTTTCATCCTCTTGAGCAGGACATCATACCGTTCTTCCCTCTGACTACCACCGATTATTTCTCCAACCTGGGGTACCAGACAGTCCACTGCCCTTACGGTTTTGTCATCATCATTAACCCTCATGTAAAAAGCCTTTATATCCTTGGGGTAGTCAGTCACCATGACCGGTTTTTTAAAGTGTTTTTCTGTTAAATACCGTTCGTGTTCCGACTGTAAATCCATACCCCATTTTACCGGAAATTCAAAATCCTCACCCGATTTTTCCAGTATATCTATAGCTTCAGTATAAGTTATATGGGCAAATTCAGCGTCTATAATTTTTTTTAAAATATCTATTCGACCTTTGTCAATCCATTTATTAAAAAATTCCATCTCCTCAGGACATTCATCAAGGGCATATTTAAATAAAAACTTAATAAATTCCTCAATAATGTCCATCATTTCCTCAAGATCACAGAAGGCCATTTCAGGCTCAATCATCCAGAATTCTGAGGCATGGCGGGAAGTATTTGAATTCTCTGCCCTGAATGTAGGCCCGAAGGTATAAACATCCCCGAGAGCAGTTGCCATTAATTCTGCTTCCAGCTGACCACTAACAGTAAGCCCGGCTTCTTCCCCAAAAAAATCCTGGCTAAAATCAATTTCTCCACCTTCGCTTAAGGGAGGATTTTGCAGGTCAAAGGTGGTAACTGTAAAAACCTCACCTGCTCCTTCAGCGTCACCGGTCGTAATTATCGGTGAATGGATATAGTGAAAGCCACGATCCTGGAAAAATTTGTGGATTGCATATGCCATTTTACTGCGGAAACGATTAACAACACCGAAGGTATTGGTCCGGGGGCGCAGGTGGGCAATTTCCCGTAAAAATTCAAAGGTATGTCTTTTTTTCTGCATGGGATAATCAACAGGTGCTTCACCGATTAATGTAATTTCCTCAGCCTTCATTTCAATACTCTGTTCTCTACCCTTAACTTCCTCAAGATAACCTTTAATTTTTACACTGGCTCCGGTATTAATACTGTCAAGCGGGAATTTATCTGGTTGAAGGATAACTATTTGCAGGTTCTTTAACGTACTTCCATCATTGATTTCCAGAAAAGCAATGTTTTTAGAAACTCTCTTGGTTCTCACCCATCCCAGTACAATTACATCTTTATAGTTATCAATATTTTTCTCCAATATGTTTTTAATTCTGGTACGTTCAAAATAATCCATGGCTTCTCCCCTTTCTTCAATATGTAGTATATCCTATAAAATAAAATGTACATCCAAATTATATATTTCTTTATAAAGAAATAAATACCTTCTCCAAACCAAATCATTTTATAAAACATTTTAACAATGTTAAATTAGTTATGTCAAGAAAACAAAAAATAAAACGGGGTTTATCCCCGTTTAGTATTCCTTCCATAGTTTTTTATTACTTGTTGATACTGCCAGGACTCCTTTATCGACAAGATTATCTATTTCTTCTTTTCGTCTTATTAACCCCCCCGCAATAATAGGACAGGGAAGCTGATGCTTAATGTGTTCAATAAAATATGGGGCAGCAATCCCCGGTAGTATTTCTACAGCATCCGGTTTATTCATTTCCAGCAGGTGTTCTCCAGTCTTCAGGGCAGCTGAATCGAGTAAAAAAAGACGTTGTATTGCCATTAAACCCTCTTTTTTGGCCGCCTTTATAAGATTACTCTTGGTGGTTACAATTCCATCACAGAGGTTATTAACAGCAAGATATTTAATGCCTTTTTTATCCCGGCCTATTCCATTGATTAAATCTATGTGGAGAAAAACCAGTTTATCCCGTTCCCTGGCCTTTTCCATAATTTCTGGCAGAATAAAAATATCTCCACAGAGTATAAAAAGGGCTATAACATCACTTGATAAAGCAAAATTGAGCTGACTGGTATCCCTGATACCGGCAATGACCGGGTGTTTTTTGAAATACTTTTTCAAATGTTTCATATCTTTTTTCCTCTCCTAGGCAGTAGCAACCGTTTTTTGGCCATTTTCCACCTTTCTGGCAATACTACGGGTAGCTACAAGCTTTACTCCGGTCCCGGCAAGATCTTTAATAATTACCTGACCCAGTTTAACTGGAGCTTTTACTGTAACTTTATTAATCTCTTTCATGGCATCATTGATCATTTCTCTTGGAATTGGATCAGCTGTTTTCACCGGAACAAGCGGTAATTCTCCATTAACAATTCTGACAGTAGTCGGCAAAATCCGGGTTGGATTTAAAAACTCTTCTTTTGCATATTCAAGCCCTTTGGGACAACCATAACCTGAAATTGACCCAATCTTTTTATCATTACTCTCAACAGTCATCCGGCACCCCTTGGGGCATCTTATACATATTATATTTCTAGTCATGACCGCCACCTTCCTCCTTATTAATTGAAATTTTTATTTTATCCATATTTTCCTTAATCAGGGCCTCAGGTAAATAGACAGTAACCATTTCTCCTGGAGTTACAATCGGTTTAGGATAGCTAACAATTTCATTACCGGTCTGGGGGTCTAATAACCTTACCCTGACCTTCTCCATCGGTTCCTTTACTCTCATAAACAGTTTAACTCTTTTTCTACTTTGATCTTTATAATCAATCTGGTGAGGAACAATGTATCTGACATTATCTTCCGGAACTAGTTTTATTGGTTTCTTACGGACAGTACGCTTCTTATTAAGATAACTGGATACAGCTCTTCCAGTAATTTCACCTTCTTCGGTTACATAATCAACCAGGTCATGAACCTGCAAAACATTACCACAGGCAAAAATACCCTCTATATCTGTTTCCCTTACTTCGTTTACTACCGGGCCTCCAGTAGTATTATCAAGTAAGATTCCCGCCTCTTTACTTAATTCATTTTCAGGGATAAGTCCTACTGATAAAAGCAAGGTGTCACATTTTATATCCTTTTCACTTCCGGGTATAACCCTGAATTTTTCATCAACTCTGGCTACAGTAACTTTTTCTACTCTATCCCGACCATAAATTCTGATAACTGTATGTTTTAAATATAATGGTATATTGAAGTCATCAAGGCACTGCACTTTGTTTCTTACCAGTCCTGATGAATAAGGCATTATTTCAAAAACACCTTTGACCCTGGCCCCTTCCAGTGTCAACCTCCGGGCCATAATAAGCCCAATATCCCCTGAACCAAGAATAACAACTTCCCGGCCCGGTATATACCCCTCAATATTAATATAACGCTGGGCTGTACCGGCAGTGAAAATTCCTGCTGGCCTATCTCCAGGAATTCTAATTGCTTCTCTGGTTCTCTCCCGACATCCCATTGCCAGAACTATAGCCCTGGCATTGACAACAAATAAACCCTCTTTTTTGTTAAGAGCATATATTTTTTTATCAGGTGTTACCCGGACCACCATTGTCTCTGTCATGACTTTAATTTTGGTATCACCGAGTTTTTCTATAAATCTCTCTGCATATTCTGGACCTGTTAACTCTTCTTTAAAATAATCAAGGCCAAATCCATTGTGAATACATTGTTGAAGTATACCTCCCAGGTAATAATCCCTCTCCAGCAGTAAGACTTTATTTACACCATTTTTGTATGCCTCCAGGGCTGCTGCCAGTCCAGCCGGTCCCCCACCAACAACTACAAGGTCATAGTTATACATTTTCACCAACACCTACCTCCATTTGTTCATATTGATGTTCCGTATCTTTTGTTTTTCTCATTAATATTTTTGATTCCCCGCCTTTTTTTGTTACCTCCAGGGGAGATATATTTAACTCTTCTGATAGTATTTCCAGAACCCGGTGTCCACAAAATCCACCCTGGCATCTTCCCATTCCTGCCCTCGTTCTTCGTTTAATAGCATCAAGGCTTAAGGCCGGTACCGGACGGTGAATAGCTGCAATTATTTCACCCTTTGTTACCCGTTCACATCGGCAAACTATTTCACCAAAATCTGGATTTTCCCTAACCAAATTATTCCACTCCTGTTCATGACTTTTTTCAAGTTTTTCTGAAAAACAGGGGTATTCCGGAAGAGTTTCCTTAAAATCATCCTTATAACTGATCTCAAGGGAAAACTCATCAGCTATATCTTTAAAAATTTCCTCTACCTTTTCTGCAATTGCTGGAGCTGAGCTTAATCCCGGTGACTGGATACCAGCAGCATGAATAAGCCCCTTAATGTGACTGGAAGAACCAATGATAAAATCTTCTCCTGAGGCTGCAGCCCTTAATCCAGCAAAAGAAGCAATTACATCCCTTCGATTTATTGAAGGAACAAGCCTTCTGGCCCCGTTATAAACCTCGTCAAGTCCAGATGTTGTAGTTGATACATCTTCAGGGTCTTCAACATTATAAGAATTAGGACCGATTAAGAGGTTACCGTGGACAGTAGGTGTCACCAGAATTCCTTTTGATACTGTACTGGGAATAGGGAACAATACGTGATTGACTTTATCACCCCATTCTTTATCGAGAAGGTGATACTCACCTTTCCTCGGGGTTATAGAAATACTCGAATCACCGGCTAAACTGGCAATATTCCCGGCATATACACCAGCAGCGTTTATAACTACTTTAGCAGCAATAAAACCTCTGTTAGTTTCTACCCCGGTAATCATACCGTTTTCAGTTTTTATGTTCCGGGCTTCTGTCAAAAGCATAACTTTAACTCCATTGAGGGCAGCACTATCAGCAAGGGCAATTGTAAATTGGTGTGGAGAAATAATACCGGCAGTCGGAGCATACAGGGCATACATGGCTTCTGGATTTAAATTTGGTTCAATTTCAAAAAGCCTTTTGCCCTTTACTATCTCCAGGTCTTTTATTCCGGCCTTCTCTCCATTTTCTTTTTCTTCTTTAAGTATTTTCAGGTCTTTATCATCAAAGCCAACTACCAGGGAACCAATCCGTTTAAAGGGAACCCTTAAATCTCTGCAAAGTTTATCAAATTCAGGGTTTGATTTGACATTCAATCTACCTTTAAGACTATCATAGGGTGCATTATAACCGGCATGTATAATACCTGAATTAGCTTTACTTGTACCCATAGCAACATCATGTTCTTTTTCAAGAAGAATAATATCAAGGTTATATCTGGCAAGTCTCCGGGCAATTGCACTTCCAACAACACCACTTCCGATGATAATAACGTCTGCTCTCATCTATATTCCTCCTTTTTGTTTAAATAAAAAAAGAGAACCACCTTACTGACCTTTATGTAATGAAGGCATACTTCACCCAGGTCAATAATAATGGTTCTCTCTTGTTCTCCACCATTTTTATTCTATTTTAGTAGTTAATTTTATTACCTAAATTAATTATATAATATTATCAGTTAAAAATCAATTTATAATTAAGTCTTACTCCAGCTAAGGGCTGCATTAATAGCTTTTTTCCATCCCCTGTATAATTGCTCTCTTTTTTCCCCTGACATATCAGGATTAAACTCCCGGTCAACTTTCCTTATCTTAAGTACTTCCTCCTGGTCTGTCCAGAAATCAATAGCCAGACCAGCCAGATAAGCTGCCCCGGCTGCCGTCGTTTCAGTGTTAATGGGTCTTTCAACCCGGGATCCGGTCATATCTGATAGGAACTGTAACAAAAGATTATTAGCAGCAGCACCTCCATCAACCTTTATATCCTTTAAATCAAGACCCGAATCTTCAACCATTGCCATTAAAACATCTTTACTCTGATAAATCAGTGACTCAATAGTGGCCCGGATAAGATGATTTTTATTAGTTCCCCTGGTTAGACCTACAATTATCCCCCGGGCCCTGGGATCCCAGTAAGGGGCACCGAGTCCTGTAAAAGCAGGAACAACATAGACACCTCCGGTATCTTCTACCTTACTGGCAAAATACTCAGAATCAGCAGCATCTTCAATTAAGTCAAGTTCATCCCTTAGCCACTGAATCGCGGAACCGGCGTTAAAAATACTTCCCTCAAGGGCATAATATATACCATCATCCAGGCCCCAGGCAATTGTTGTTAACAGTCCATTATCTGAAGTAACCGCTTCTTTTCCGGTATTCATTAACATAAATCCACCGGTACCATAGGTAATTTTAGTCATCCCCTTTTCATAACAACCCTGGGCAAAGGTAGCAGCCTGCTGGTCCCCGGCAATACCAGAAATAGGAACCTCCTCTCCGAAAAAATGATAGGGTACTGTATTACCGTAAATTGTCGAACTCGCTTTAACTTCAGGAAGTATACTCTCTGGAATACCAAGGATATCTAATAATTCTTCATCCCAGTCTAACTCATGAATGTTATATAATAAAGTCCGGGATGCATTAGTATAATCAGTGACATGGACTTTTCCCCCGGTAAGCTTCCATATCAACCAGCTATCAATTGTGCCAAACAGAAGGTCACCATTTTTAGCTTTCTGCCTGGCTCCGGCAACATTGTCTAAAATCCACTTAATTTTGGTCCCTGAAAAGTAAGGGTCAAGGACAAGACCCGTTTTTTCTTTAAATTTATCTTCCAGCCCATTATTTTTTAATTCCTGACAGATATCTGTAGTTCTCCGACACTGCCAGACAATAGCATTATAGACAGGTTCATCTGTATTTTTATCCCAGATTACTGTAGTCTCTCGCTGATTTGTAATTCCAATGGCAGCAATTTCTTTGGGTGAAATACCTTTTGACCTTAAGGCGCCACTCATGACACCAAGGATCGAAACCCAGATCTCATCAGGACTGTGTTCAACCCAGCCCGGTTTAGGGTATATCTGACTAAATTCCTGCTGTGACTTACTGACAACCTCACCCCGGTGATTAAATATCATAGCTCTGGTACTGGTTGTCCCCTGATCAATGGCCATTATATACTTTTTATTCACATAAATCCCTCCATTAAAATATGTCATAAAATAACAATAGCCTGTTTAATGTGCACATAGACATTAAACAGGCCTTTCTCCTCTCTCCGACCTGGTTATTAAACCTCTATTACTTAAATTATATTATAAAATAATATAGTTGTCAAAAAGTTTTTAATATTAACCCATTCTCATTATTGTTGATCAGATTTATGGATAATTTTATTATATTTGGAGACATATATGTTATAATCAGCTTCAGTGTATAAAACCATTTTAACCTTCTCGAATACCCCTTTGTATTTTGAAAGATATGTATAAATTGTATCTATCGCAATACCGGCTGCCCTGTCAACCGGAAATCTATAAGCTCCAGTACTGATGGATGGAAAGGCAATAGACCTGATCCCGTTTTTTCTCGCCAGGTCTAAACAGTTCCTGTATGCCTGTTTTAAGACTTCACCTTCATTTTTTTGACCACCATGCCAGACAGGACCAACGGTATGGATTACATATCTGGCCTTAAGCTTTCCACCGGTAGTTATTACCGCCTGGCCTGGAGGTAGTTTACCCTTTTTTTTCCTGATTTCCTTACATTCCTCAAGTATATCAGGACCACCAGCCCGGTGGATAGCCCCATCAACACCTCCTCCACCCATCAGTGAAGAATTAGCTGCATTAACAATGGCTTCAACCCTTTCCTGAGTAATATCACCTGTATCCAGGATTAATTGTGAACCTTCAATTTCAATTTTAACCATGACTAATTCCCCCGGTTATTTTGAAGTAACATTATACATCTATATTTCATAATATAAAATAATATCAAATAAATTAATAGACAAATAGAAAGGAGAATATCCATTGTTCTTTAGCGATAGAAACAGAGCCCGGGCCCTGGTCAGGGGGGGACCCCTTGCTCCGGAAATAAGGGGGGAGGTAATCTTCAAGAATGTTCCGGAGGGAACCTGGGTTTGTGCTGAAATTTATGGCCTCCCACCTTACCAGCCGGCCACAGAAGAAAGACCTCCAATCGGTCCCCATGGTTTTCATATTCACGGGTTTGGTAACTGTAAGGTTGGAAACCCGGAAGACCCCTTTAAGGCAGCAGGAGGCCACTGGAATCCCGAAAACCAACCCCATGGAAATCATGCCGGTGATTTTCCCGTTTTATTTTCAAACAACGGGTATGCCCGGATGTGCTTTTTTACCAACAAATTCAGGGTTAAAGATATAATAGGAAGGTCAGTTATTATTCATGAGTATCCCGATGATTACCGGAGTCAACCAGCCGGGAACTCTGGTCCAAGATTCGCCTGTGGTGTCATTAGATATTATTAATTATCTGGTCTTTAAAGCTCCGGGTGGTTCCCTGACCACCGAGGTCCGGAGTTAGACCCTTACCTTTAACCAGGGTTTTCTTAATAGCCTGGTCAAGTTTACTGGCTTTTTCACTTTCACCGATATGATTTAATAACATAATACTTGAGCGTAAAATAGCCACAGGATTGGCTACTCCCTTTCCGGCAATATCAGGGGCACTACCATGTACTGCTTCAAAAACTGCAATTTCATCTCCAATATTTGCCCCCGGGGTTACACCAAGCCCTCCAACCAGACCTGCCCCCAGATCTGATACTATATCTCCGTAAAAATTAGGCATTACCAGAACATCATAATCTTCAGGATTTTGAACCAGTTGCATACACATATTATCTATAATTCGCTCATTGTACTCAATACCAGGGTATTTTTCAGCCACCTTACGGGCCGTATCCAGAAATAACCCATCAGAAATTTTCATTATGTTGGCCTTGTGAACCGCAGTAACCTGCTGACGGTCATTTTTTTTAGCATAACTGAAGGCAAATTCTATAATCCTCTCACTCGCCTTTCTGGTAATAATTTTTATACTTTCGGCAGCAAAATCACTAATTTTATGTTCTACCCCGCTATATAATCCTTCAGTATTTTCTCTAACTACAACAAGATTAACCTTATCATAACGGGTTTTAAGCCCCGGTAAACTCTCAACAGGTCGTAAATTAGCATATAAATTGAGCTTTTTTCTTATAGCTACATTAACACTACGAAAACCAGATCCGACAGGTGTAGTAATAGGCCCTTTTAAGGCTACTTTATTTTTCTTAATGGATTCAATTACTTCATCAGGAAGTGGGGTGCCGTATTTATCCATTACCGACTTGCCGGCATTAACTACTTCCCAGTCTACATCAACCCCCAGTGCTTCAAAAACTTCAACCACAACGTCCGTTATTTCAGGTCCAATTCCATCTCCAGGAATCAAAGTTACTGTTATCATTTTAACCCCCCTTAAACATTTAAGGCTTCATACTCTTAATTTACCCTCAAGACCTTGTAATAACAGCCCCAATTCCAGCACATTTTGTAACCAGAGGGACCTGGTCTCTAAATGCCTGGCCTATTATAAAACCTATATCAGTAATAACCCACGATTCTTCACATCCTGACAGGAATGGGTATTCAATATTTATCTATGACAGTTTTTCCTCTTCCCATTCTTCTCCTCTTTCCTGTTTAAGGTCCTGATAGATATAAACAAGCTCTTTATCAAATAAAGCCCGTTTTAATTTGACGGCAAGGGATCTGACTTCTTTAAGGATTTCAGTGGCCTCATCATTATTTAAGCTTATTCCATATTCCTTAAACTTATTTATGATGGCATTTCTACCCGAGTGTTTCCCGATAACAATCTGTCTTGTTAACCCCACTTCTTCTGGTGAAAATATTTCATAAGTACTGGCATTTTTAATAACCCCATCGGTATGAATACCGGATTCATGAGCAAACATGTTACTGCCTACAATAGGTTTCCAGGCAGGAACAGGGCGGTTAGAAGCCATTCCGACATATTCATTAAGTTCCCTGAATTTACTTGTCTTAAAATTGAGATCAATATTATATAGATATTTTAAAGCCATAACTACTTCTTCAAGGGCTGCATTCCCGGCCCGCTCTCCAAGACCGCCTACGGTAACCCCTACATAATTGGCACCGGCTTTAACTCCAGCTAAAGCATTGGCAGTAGCCAGGCCAAAATCATTATGGGTATGCATCTCTACATCAATTCCTATTTCGTTTCGTATTAATTTGACCTGTTCATAAAGCTGAAAAGGCTCCATTGTTCCTACAGTATCACAATAACGGAGACGGTCAGCTCCGGCTTCTTTAGCTTCTTTAGCAAACCTTAATAAAAAATCCATATCTGTCCGGGAAGAATCTTCAGCATTGACAGACACATATAAGTTATGTTTTTTAGCAAACCTGGTTGCCTCCACCATGTTTTTCAGGACCCAGTCCCGGTCTCTTTTTAGTTTATGTTTAATATGAATATCAGAAGTAGATATAGAAATAGCAACAGCATCAACCCCACAATCAATTGACTCTTTTATATCTGAAATAACTGCCCGGTTCCAGGCCATGACACTGACATCGAGATCTGCTTCTACAATACTTTTTATTGCCTTTTTCTCATCACCACCCATAACCGGAATCCCGGCCTCAATCTGCTGTACCCCGATCTCGGCCAGGAGTTTGGCAATCCTTATTTTCTCTTCATTGGCAAAAACAACACCTGCTGTCTGCTCACCATCACGTAATGTAGTATCAACAATCTTTATTTTCCTTCCCATGATTACAACCCCTTTCTAAGCTGCTCTATTCTATCTACTTAAAAAACTATAAATCCCCAATAATATATATTCTTAACTATGTTTTTTTATTCATAAAAGAATAATTAAAAATATTATAATGAAAAAATAAATCATCTTTTATTCCTGTCATAACAACCTTTTAATCTTTTATACAAAAGTTAGTTAATTTTGGCTGCTTATTATTATACATTATCAAAAACCTTTAGTCAAATAAAGTATCAAACCACACTTTGGTTTATCGAGCCTGTTTCTGAGTAATATTCCCCAGTTCAAATTGTCTGTGAAGGGTTTTAAGGGCTTTTTCAGCCTGGTTTTCCCTTATTAAACAGGAGATCTTTATATCAGATGTAGTAATCATCTGAATGTTAATATTTTCATTCCCCATTATTTCAAACATTTTTCCGGCTATACCGGGTGTTGATATCATTCCAGCTCCCACTATTGATACTTTGGCTACCCTGGTATCGATTTCAACACCACCGGCATTTAATTCTTCTGCAATCCGGTAAATAACCTTTTTACATTTAATTAAATCTTCTTTATTTATGGTAAAAGTAATATCATTTCGGTTATCATACTGCAGGTTCTGGATAATCATATCAACGTTTATATTATATCTGGCCAGTTCTTTAAAAATTTTCCCGGCAACACCTGGTCTATCAGGTACTTTTTGTACAGTTACTTTTACCTCATCTTTTTCACAGGTTACCCCGGTAACACTTCTCCTCTTCTCCATGTCATCAACCCCCTTTACTACCGTACCTGGTTTATAATTAAAACTTGAGGCTATATATAGTTTTAAATTATAGGCTTTGGCCAGTTCCACAGAACGGGGATGAAGGACTTTAGCCCCTAGATGGGCTAGCTCCAGCATTTCATTATACGATATATAATCAAGCTTTACCGCTTCAGGTACAACCCTGGGATCGGTAGTATAGATCCCTTCAACATCTGAATATATTTCACACCTTTCTGCCCCCAGGGATGCTGCCAGAGCAACGGCAGTTGTATCAGAACCACCACGCCCCAGTGTTGTAAAATCATTATTACTGTTAATCCCCTGAAAACCTGCTACCACTACAATTTTACCCTGATCCAGTTCCTCAATAAGCCGGTTATTATCAACACCTAGTATTTCAGCTTTATTATGATGGTCATTGGTCTTGATCTGGACCTGACTTCCAGTCAGGGAAATAGCGGGATAACCTCTTTCCTGGATAGCCATTGTGAGAAGCGCAATTGAAACCTGTTCTCCTGTTGTTAATAGCATATCCGCTTCCCGTGGATCGGGGTCACTTGTAACCCCTTTCATGAGCTTGATTAGCTTATCAGTGGTATCACCCATTGCTGAAACAACTACAACCAGTTTGTTACCACTTTTATATTCTTTAATGACACGGTCGGCAACATTTTTAATCCTTTCAATAGTTCCCACCGATGTACCACCGTATTTTTGTACTATTAAAGCCATAATACCAACTCCATTCGCTGTATTACTACCATGTTCCCATTTTCTCAAGAACCGCCTCTACCTCTGCGGAAACAGGTTCTGGTTTTTTGATGGTATCAATTGCAGTGGTTGGGTCTTTAAGCCCGTGACCGGTTAAGACAGCCACAACCTGACTCCCGGGCTTGATCACACTCCGGGCCACCATTTTTTTAACCCCTGCCACTGAAGCGGCCGACGCCGGCTCAGCAAATATACCAACCTCTGAGGCAATTTCCCTGTAGGTCTCAATAATCTCATTATCTGTTACATAATCAATAAGACCCCGGGATTCTTCAGCAGCTTTAACAGCTTTATCCCAGCTGGCTGGATTACCGATTCTTATTGCAGTAGCAATTGTTTCCGGTTCACTGATTACAGTATTTTTAGCTATGGCTGCTGAACCTTCAGCTTCAAAACCAAGCATACGGGGCAATGACTCTATCTTTTTAGCCCGGTAATATTCTTTAAAACCCTTCCAGTAGGCAGTTATATTTCCGGCATTACCAACCGGTATAGCCAGAACATCAGGGGCGTTTCCGAGTTGATCACAGACCTCAAAGGCACCACTTTTCTGGCCTTCTATCCGGTATGGATTTAAAGAATTAACAAGTGTTATGGGATATTTACTGGTAATCTCCTTAACTATAGCCAGGGCATCATCAAAATTTCCCTTGATAGGTATTACCTCAGCCCCATGCATTAAGGCCTGGGCCAGTTTCCCCAGGGCTATCTTTCCTTCAGGAATAACTACAGCTGTCTTAAGGCCACTTCTGGCCCCATAGGCTGCTGCTGCTGCAGAAGTATTACCTGTTGATGCACACATAATAGCCTCTGATCCATCTTCTATAGCTTTAGTTACAGCCAGAGTCATACCCCTATCTTTAAAAGAACCAGTTGGATTGGCTCCATCATATTTTAAGTATAGTTGAATACCAAGTTTTTCACTTAACCTGTCAGCATATATTAAAGGGGTATTTCCCTCCTGCAGGGTTACCGGTTTTGTTGTTTCCTTAAGGGGCATAAATTCTCTATAAGCTTCAATTATTCCAGGCCATTTTTTCATATTGATTCCTCCTCAACCCTTATTAAACTATCAATGCTAACAACATCTTCAATCTTCTTTAATTCCTTTAATGACTTATTAATAAATTGCTCTTTAACAGGATGGGTTATTAACACCAGGGGTACTACAGTTGTTAATCGATGCTTTTGTAAGACAGAAGCAAGGCTTACCTTATTATCACCTAAAACTTTAGTAATCTGGGCTAAAACTCCCGGCTTATCTCTAACCTGTAATCTCAGATAAAAACTATTCTCAATTTCATTTATATCAACTACCCTGTGTTTTATAGTCGTGTCCAGGGACGGGGTCACAACTCTACCAGAATGAATATCTCTTGCCACCTGAATAATGTCAGCAACTACAGCACTACCGGTCGGCATCTGTCCAGCCCCTTTACCATAGGACATAACATCCCCTACTGCATCACCATGTAAATAAACAGCGTTATAAACATCACTTACCAGGGCCAGAGGATGGCTTCTGGGAATAAAGGTGGGATGGACCCTGATGTCGAGACCACGTTCACACCTTTTTCCTATAGCTAATAATTTTATAACATAACCCAGTTCCCGGGCAAGTTCAATGTCATCAACACTGATACCATCAATACCTTCTACATAAACCGAACTGATGTCAATAGATGTTTCAAAGGCAATAGAGGCCAGTATAGCTATTTTATAGGCAGCATCATAACCTTCAATATCAGAAGAGGGATCACTTTCAGCATATCCTAGTTTCTGGGCTTCAGCCAGTACTTCCTGAAATTTTCTCCCCTCTCTGGTCATCTTAGTTAGAATATAATTGGTGGTACCATTTAGAATACCATAAATTTCATGAATCCGGTTTGCCGCCAGTGATTCCTTCAATGGCCTGATAATAGGAATTCCACCACCAACACTACCCTCATAGCTGACCTGAACCCCTTTTTCCCGGGCCAGTTTTAAGATCTCAGTACCATGTTTGGCTATAACCAATTTATTGGCAGTAACAACACTCTTCCCCCTATTTATAGCCTCTTTAATATACTGGCAGGCAGGTTCTTCACCACCAATTAATTCCACAACAAGATCAATATCAGGATTGTAGACTATATCTTCAATATTACTGGTCAACACCCTGGAATCAATATCCAGGTCCCTTTCCTTGTCAAGATTTTTAACTAGAACCTTCTCTATTGCTAGAGAGGTCCCCACTTTTCTCCTTATACTCTCCTTATTGTTCTCCATAATTGTAACAACTCCACTACCGACAGTACCCAGACCCAGTAAACCTATTTTAATCATCTACCTGCTCCCTCCTGACAGACTGAACTTGTGTCCTTTTAAAATTAATCCCTTATTATCCAGTCCTGTTTCGATATATTTACTGTTTATGTTATAATGACCAAAGGCCTTAACCATAGCTTCACCAATTTTATCTCCTTTATCTTTTGCAAAACTGATAACAGTTGGGCCGGCCCCACTTAAAGCTACACCTACCGCCCCATTGTCATAGGCACTCTTAACAACTTCATCAAACCCGGGAATTAGCGAGGAACGGTAATCCTGATGTAATCTATCCTGCATGGCAACCCTTAGACTTTCCCAGTCTCTTTCATAAAAACAGGAAGTTAAAAAAGCGGTTCTACTGTGGTTAAAAACAGCATCTTTAAATTCTATTTGGCGGGGTAAAACCTGCCTTAAATCTTCTGTTTTTAATTGAAATTCAGGGATACACAGAATTACCCTTAATTGCTCACCGGGGTTAATCTTTTTATAATAAAGGTCACTACCCTTTAAAACATTTATAACAAAACCACCTTTCAGGGCAGGAACTACATTATCAGGGTGTTTTTCCAATTTAACAGCAATCTTTAATAGTTCTTCGTCTTCTAGGGGTTCCCCTAACATGATGTTAGCCCCAAATAAGCCACCGAGTATAGCGGTGGCACTACTACCAAGTCCCCGGGCAAAGGGAATAGCAACTTCTTCCATAAGTTCTATGCCCTCAGGTCTAACATCATAACGCTCAAAAAGATACATCATGGCCCGGTAAATTAAATTATCTTTAATCGGTAATTCAATAATATTACCTGTGTCTACTTCCTTAATTTTAATTCTGATATCAGAACTTTTAAGTCTTTTAAAAGTAAATTTATTATATAATTGTAAAGAAAGACCGAGGCTATCAAAGCCAGGCCCCAGGTTTGCAGATGTTGCCGGTATTTTTATTGTAAACATTGCTATCCACCTTATCCTGTAAAAAAATTCTTATCGTATATTCTATCACTATTTTGCATAAAAAACAAGAGTATTTTGTTCCTGATGGATATTTATTTAGATAAGGCCTGATCCAGGTCAGCTATTATATCTTCGTAATTTTCAAGTCCCACCGACAATCTTACCATATTTTTATTGAGACCCATTCTGGCCAGTTCTTGACCGGAATAATCCCGGTGAGTCATGCCAAAGGGATATTCAATAAGGGTTTCAGCATCTCCGAGGCTAACGGCCAGTTTAATTAAATTCAGGGATTCAACTGCCCTTTTTATATCCTGATACCCACCCATAATTTCAAAACTTATAATTGCCCCAAAACCGGACATTTGTTTTTTGGCTATTTCATAACCCTTAAAGTCCTGTAAACCGGGGTAGTATACCCGGTTTATCCCCGGATGATTTTTAAGGTACTTAGCAATCTTGCTGGCATTTTTTTCATGTTCTCTCATTCTGAGACCCAATGTTTTAAGACCTCTTAATACTAACCAGGAATTAAAGGGACTTAAAACACCACCCAGTTCAGTTAAATAATTAAATTTTAATTCATGTATATATTCCTGATCCCTGGCAATAACAGCCCCGGCCAGAACATCACCATGGCCATTCAGGTATTTAGTAGCACTGTGGATTACAACATCTGCTCCCAATTTTAATGGATTCTGGTAAAATGGGGTAGCAAAAGTATTATCAACCACCACTTTTATATTATGTGAAGAGCATAGCTGGCTAACTTCTTTAATATCTATTATTTCAAGATTGGGGTTGACCGGAGTTTCAAAATAAATTAATGTAGTCTTATCAGTTATACCTGTTTTTAATTTGTCAATTTGAGTTAAATCAATAAAACTTGTTTTGATACCGTACCGGGGTAACACTTCTTTTATTACCTTATATGACGAGCCATACAAAACCTGATGGGCAATCAATTCATCACCCGGCTTTAATAATGACAGAAGTGCTGATGATATAGCTGCCATACCAGAAGAAAAAACAACACAATCTGCCCCACCTTCAAGGCAGGCCAGCCTTTTCTCTAATAACCTGGTTGTAGGGTTATTCCCTCTTGTATAAACATAATCTTTACATTCAAATGAAAAGGTCTTTTCAGCATGTTCAAGGTCATTAAAAGTAAAGGTTGATGTTAAAAAGAGCGGATAATTCAAAGCATTTTCTGGATTTTTCCCTTCATCTCCACCATGAATTGATAGTGTGTTAAATTTATAGTCATCCATCTATCCCTGTCTCCCTTCTGTTACTTTTTAATTATTTTAAATAATATATTATCCATTTTATCCTGTAAAACTAAAAAACCTCTGTTCACTCCGTTTGCAATACCTGACACCATTTTATTATAATTTCTCTAATAGTTTCCTATATTCCTTCATTACATAACAATACATATTATTAGGTCAGGTATCAAAAATAAAAGTTATATAAAAAAAGCACCCTTATATATAATAAGGGTGCTTTAATACCCTGAACCTTTAATAATTTTTAATGGGTTTCAACATCCCTGGCACCATTTTTCCTTAAATAGGATGCAGCATCATTTACTACTTCCTGATCGGCTTTGACGGCTGCCAGTATTGAACCTCTTTTGACTTCATTTTCATAGTATTCTCCCCTCTCCTGGGGAACCCCCATATCAACCAGTCCACCGGCAACTCCTCCAACTGCTGCTCCTGTTAGACCAGCTGCAAGGGGCCCTACAGCCAGAATGGGTCCAATACTCGGGATTGTAAGAGCTCCGGCACCGGCCATAAGCCCGGCTAAACCTCCAAGGGCTCCACCAGAAGTTACCCCACTGGTCAGATTCTGATTGGTATAGTTTGCACCTTCCTGGTTTCTATCACCTTTAACAGCATCCTCTTTAGCTACAATGGATATTTTGTCATCAGTCACTCCGGCATTTCTGATTTCTTCAACTGCCCTTTCTGCCTGCTCCTTATTATCAAATACTCCTACTACGGTAGGCACTTTATTACCTCCTTTGTTTTAATTAACTTACCTGTTCTAAAAAATATAATTTACATATATGTTTTCTTTTATTCATTCAAATCTACCAGTATTACTCTGGTGCCTACCTGTTTTATAGCCCCAACCGGAATAACTATATACTTTTCTCCTTTAAGACCCTTCTGCTGAAATATAATAGATTCAATACTTCCGGTATTAGTCTCAAAAACCAGATCAGTATCCCTGACTGTACCAAGGACCCGACCGGTTTTAATGTTTATTAACTTTTTTCCACTAAGGTCTCTTAATTTCATTACAACCACTCCAGCTAAATACCCGTATGACCAAAACCTCCAGTTCCCCTGGTGCTATTATCCAGGTCCTCGACTTCTTCCCACTCAATTTCATAGGTTTTATGTATTATCAACTGGGCAATCCGGTCCCCTTTCTTAATTTCAAAAGAACACGAACTATGATTAATCAGGATTACCCCAACCTCTCCCCGATAACCGGGATCAATAACACCATCTGCATTTAACACTGTAATCCCATGTTTTAATGCCAATCCACTTCGCGGATAAACAAAACCTCCATACCCTTCTGGTATAGCAATTTTTATGCCTGTTTTTATTAATTTGTATTCACCGGGCTTAAGGACTTTATCTTCAGCAGAATATAAATCCATACCAGCATCTTCACCATAATGCTGGTATTCAGGTAAAGGTAAAGTTTTGTCCAATCTTTTAACTTTGATTTTCATCCAGTATCACCTCAATTTTATTTATAATTACTATATATTTTATAACTATTGATATTAATTATCAATTGGGATACATTTTTTAATGAACACGCACAGGAATTTGGAGTTATTTCCAGTTTACTTTGATATTAATTCAGATACGGTTACTATCTCATATCCTCTCTGTCTCAGATTATTAATTATATCTTCAAGGGCATAAAGAGTTGGTTCAGTTGGATGCATCAGAATTATACCACCATCGTCAATTTTCGCCATTACTCTTTGCACAATGATATCCGGTGAAGGCCTTTGCCAGTCAACTGTATCAGCTGACCACATTATGGTATCATAACCCAGCTTGCTGGCAACCTTTGTTATCCTGGAATCAACTTCACCATATGGTGGGGCAAAAAGCTTTGTTCTTTGACCGGTTACCTTGTATATTAATTCTTCATTATCCTTAATTAACTTTGCCAAAGCCTCATTGCTGAGCTGCTTCGGGTGGGCATGGTTATATCCATGATTCCCAATTTCATGTCCCATTGCAGCCATTTCCTGCAGGAGATCAGGACATTTTCGGGCCCATTTTCCTGTCACAAAAAAAGTTACTTTTACCTGGTTCTCATGTAATATCCTCAACATACCCGGAAGGTATTTTTCCCCCCAGTCCACATTAACGGTAATAGCTACCTGATTTCTTCCCCTGACACCATGGTAAAAGGGACTATCTGGCCTGCTAACAACTGGCATGGTTAATTCATGCCGGGCCATACCGGCTACAATTCCAATAAATAAGGCAATAACCACAACATATTTTTTTATCAATTTCTATCACCTGCCCCCTTCTGTCTTACCTGTAATCCGGAATGGGACTGAATATAATAATTATCTTTATATACTAATTCAGACAGGGGGACTATTTTAAAACCCCGTTTTTTTAACTCCGGAATTAATATCCTTAATGCTTCAGGAGTATGGGGAGCATTATTATGCATTAATACAATTTCACCAGATGTAACATTGTTTAAAATACGGTCAACAATATACTGCACACCCGGTTCTTGCCAGTCAAGGGAATCAAGACTCCATTGTACTACCTGATAATCAAGACCGGTCGCAGTTTCAATAACCTTATTATTATATTCACCAAATGGGGGACGGAAAAATCTCGGTCTCTTACCTATTAATTCTTCAATTAAATCTGAGGTTCTTTCTAGTTCATCTTCTATTTGTTCAGGTGATAAAGAATTACAATGGGGATGGGTATAAGTATGGTTTTCAACATCATGACCTTCAACTGCTATCTTTTTAACAAGATCAGGATATTTCTCCAGCCAGTAACCAGCAAAAAAAAATGTAACCTTCACATCATTTTCTTCAAAAATATCAAGTAATTCTTCTGTATAATTAGCACCCCAGGTACCATCCAGAGTTATGGATATTTTTTTATCAACCCTGTCAACCTTATATATGGGAACCAGTCTTTTATTCAAAACAGGGATAACATCACCATATTTATCACCCGCGAAAAAGCCGATCGTAAATACAGAAATAAAAAAAAGCAACCCCAGACCAAGTATACTTTTTTTTCCCAGGGTTAAAATACGATTCATTCTAATCCCTCCAATTTATTCCTAAATAAAACTTATGCAAACTGGAGGGATTATATTCTTTTTAATAACTGTCAGATTAAAGATTTATAATATAAAACTTCTTAAACACAAAATAAAACAATAACATAAATAAAAATTATGAAAATATATATTGAATATAATTGTAAAAATCATAGGTAAAATTATAAAGGATTAAAAACGGGTGTATATTTACAGAGAAACACTATTACAAAAAATTATAAAAACTCTACAAAAACGGAGGTAAATTATGTTTCTTATATTAAAGTTGAATAAAAAAATTATTGGTTTGCTGCTAGGTGGTATTGTTCTTGCAACCCTTTTATATTTTAGTCTCCATTCTATTCCAACCAATACTAAGGATATGGTTTTTAAAGTCGTAGTTGATCCAGGACATGGGAGTATAGATACAGGAACCCACCATGGTAATATATTTGAAAAAGATATTAACCTTGAAATAGCCAGACATCTGGTAGATGAACTTAAAAAAGTAAATATAATTCCTATAATGACCAGAAATGAAGACAAACTTTACCAGAATGACAGGAATAAAGACCTGAAACATAGACCGGAGATTGCCAGAGAATATCAAGCCGATCTATTTATCAGTATTCATATAAATAATTTTCCTACCAGTCAACCCTCGGGTAGTCAGGTATTCTATAAACCTGACTCTTCTGAAAGTAAAGAGCTGGCAAAATACATTCATGAAGAACTGGTCATGATCAGGCAGGAAAATAATAGAAGCCTTAGTAAAGGGAATTATTATGTACTGAAACAATCCCCCTGCCCGGCAGTCTTAATAGAGGCAGGCTTTATCTCAAACCCGGTTGATCGTAAAAAATTAACTGATCCTGAATACCAGAAAAATCTGGCCCGGGCAATTACAAAAGGAATTATTAATTATTTACAATCAAGTTTTGGTAATCCTGAAAAACCAACAACAGATGGTACTCCAACCATAAAAAAAGACAAAAAAGGAATGTTTACATATTATATAGGGACTTACAACGGAGCAATGTTTCTGGTCCGCAAAGAACTCTCATATCCAACTGCTGTCCTCTTAAACAAAAAATACAGTGGCCTGAAACTAAACGAAATAATGGCCATTCATGCCTTAAATCAGCTCAAAACATCTCCCGATGGACTTGTATCACCCCTGCCTAAGGGGACCAGAATAAAATCCCTGACAGTTAAAAGAAATGTGGCTGTAGTTAACTTCTCCAGAGAACTAAAAGAAAATTTTAAAGGAGGTGGCGGCCTGGAAAATTATACAGTTGAAGCTATAACCAGAACCCTTTTTTCAGTTCCTGGTATTGAAGCCATAGATATTTTAATAGAAGGTGAAACAAATCAAACTATAGGGGGTCATATAATCCTGAATAGAATTATAAAAGATTAGTCATTTATAAATAAAAATCACCTTAGATATTTTTTAAACTTTACAATTATATATTTTAAAAAGTTTTATAGAATATCTTCTTAAGACAATATTACTTTGCGAAAACATGGTCTCCAATTGTTACCAGCAATCTCCTTGTAGCAAACCACCATTTGTTTTCAGCAGTCTTTGGATTATAATAATATAAGGCTCCCATAGTCGGGTCATTACCCTTCAAGGCCTCCCTGGCCGCCCTGAAGGCAGTGCGGTTGGGGGTTAAATTAATCTGACCATCTACTACAGCTGTAAATTGACCGGGCTGATAAATTACCCCGTAAAATGTATCCGGGAAATGGGGACTTAATACCCTGTTTATAATTACAGCACCAACAGCAACCTGTCCAATAAATGGCTCGCCACGGGCTTCAGCATGTATAGCCCTTGCCAGTAATTCCAGTTCTTTTCGATTGATTGTCCTCTCCAGAACCTGGCGTGGGGTCAAATTATTGATCGGTAATTTTATTTTATCACCGACCCTGATAATACTATCCTCCATATTGTTTAAGGCCATAATAACCCCTATAGAAGTATTAAAACTCCGGGCCAGGTCAAATAATGTATCCCCAAGCCCGACATGATATGTTATAATCTTATCCGCTGGTATTTTAACTTCAGGCAGTGACTGCATTGGATTTACCCTGACTGAATAATTACTACCAACATCTAGTTTAAAATGGTCCAGTTTGTCTGGTTTACCTAAAAGCTTATAATCCCAATCGGGAAGATTATTCTTTTCAGGTTGTGGAATTATAAGTTCCTGACCTAATTTTATCCAGCTATTTTCAGTAATGCCATTAATCTCTAAAATATCATTAACAGAAACTCCATATTTTCTGGCAATATCAATCAGGGTATCTCCTTCCTGAACAACATAAATCAGGGTGAATTTAGGACCGGCTGTGGAAATTAAAGTTAACGATATTAACAAAACTAATGTCAGTATTGAAATCAGACAATATTTCTTATATTTATTATTAATACTCATACTAACCTCCCCAATTATCCTTTATTTAATATTATTTATCCTTTGAATTATGCAATTCCTGTAATAATACTGTTTTATCCATTACTTTTACTGGACAACCTGACGGGATTGAATTCAAGAATACTCGTCCATAAGATTTTGTTTTAATTCTACTATCAAGACATATAATCTTCCCTGTATCCTTACTGGACCTGATCAGACGGCCAAAACCCTGTTTAAACCTGATTACAGCATTAGGTAAACTAAAATTAGTGAAAGGGTTTTTACCTTCCTCCTTAAGTTGTTCCATTCTGGCAGCAGAGACAGGTTCAGTGGGTACAGGAAAAGGTAATTTCATCATTACCAGATATCTCAGATCATCACCTTTAATATCAACACCTTCCCAGAAACTCATGGTCCCAAAAATTACCTGGTTACTGTTGGCTTTAAAAGTTTCTAAAATATACTTTCGGGGATATCGGCCCTGGGGCAGAATAACGATACCGTCATCTTTTAATACAGGCTCAATTTTTTTCGTACAATAGTTCAACATGCTATAGGATGTAAATAAAACCAGCGTTGAACCCCTCAGTAAAAGTAGCATTTCTTTTAATATATCGGTAGCCACCGGTAAATACTTTTTAGAATTAGCCGGAGGTATATCATCAGAAATAATTAAAGTAGCCTGCTCACTATAATTAAAAGGTGATTCTATCTTCAACTGACTACATTTATTGATCCCAAGAATTGTCTTAAAGTAATTAAAATTATCATTTACCGTTAATGTTGCCGACGTCAATATTACATTATCCATGGTTTCCCACAAGATCTTATCTATTATATTTGAAACCTTAAGGGGGGCATTTTCCTGTTTAACATTAAGATTATAATCCTTCTCAATCCAGAAAACATAATTTTCTTCCTCTGCTTTTATATTAAACTCCAGTGATTTTGCAAAATGCTGACATCTATTAATATAAGCCTCCAATTCAATAATTAATTCTTCAAAATTACTGATATCGGATGAATTGAGGGTCATAAATTCTTCATAAAGGTTATTCAAATAAATGCCGAGATTATTTAAATTACCAAGTAATGTATCCCCACTATCGACAATCTTACTATATGCTTCTCCCTCAATTATATCCTGGGTGAGTCTTATAACTCCCTCTCCATCTTGATTAACAAACTCATTTAACTTCTGGAAATATTCATGGCTCTGCTCTTCTACCCTCTTTACCTGGGGAACAATTTCAGTATCTATAATTTTAAGTACTTCTTTTTTGTTTTTTAAATTAGTAGCACTAAACCTGTTTCTAATCCTGGGAATCAAAGACAATCTATTTTTGGGGTAGTATACTTTGTTTAAGTATTTGTGTAACAATTTATAATAAAAAGGACGTCCCAGATGTCTACTTGCTATTTCATCAAAATTATGGGCCTCGTCAATAATCAAATTACTATACCGGGGTAATATTCCTCCATCCCTTTCACTATATTCACTCTTCAACATGATATCTGACAGAAGAAGATGGTGGTTTACAATAAGAATGTCTGCACTAAAAACTTCTTTCCTTGCTTTCATGAAATAGCAGGTATCAAAAAAGGGACAATTTGTCCGTAAGCATAAATCTGTTTCTGAAGCAATTTCATTCCATATTTCATTATCAACTACAAAATTTAATTCAGATTTACTACCAGACTTACTTTCCTCAAGCCAGTCCAGTACTTTATAAAACTGAACCTGTTTTTCAGGGTCATCATCAAAATAATTATTTAATTCCTGTTCAAGGTGTTTTATCTTCCTTTTGCAAATATAATTACTCCTCCCCTTAACCATAACCGCTTTGAAATCAAAGGAAAGGGCTTTTTTCAATAGTACTAAATCCTTATAGATTAATTGTTCCTGTAAATTTATAGTATTGGTAGAGACCACTACAGTTTTCTCATTTTTTTTAGCCCAGAATAAGGCCGGTACCAGATAAGCAAAAGATTTACCAGTTCCGGTCCCTGCTTCTATTAGCGTAAATTCATGGTTATTAAATGAATTTATTACTTCCCGGACAACCTCCAGTTGCTGCTCCCGGTACTCGTAATCATTAAGGAATTGGGATAGACTCCCCCCGGGCTCAAAAAATTCAATAATTTCATCTATATCCAGCTGAACTTCCCTATGGGGAATCTTTGGTTCAACGACTACATAGGCATTATTCAAGTCATTATCTATTATAATAAATCCAATACCCTGATTACCCATCCGTGAAGCTATTCTTATATCAGCTGCTGATGGAGTCAGATCAGATGAAGGATGATTATGTACTATAACCTGACCGGGCTTAAGGTCTGAAATAATTGCCGGAACCATTTTAAGATTACCACGGGCCAGTAATGTATAATCCATTATTTTCCCGGTATCAACATCTATATCCCCGATCAAATATATTTCCTGTCCTCCAGCTTCCTGAATGTCATGTCTAATATTTGTTATTATTGATTTAGCAAACAATTCTTCAACAGTCACTTTTAGTTACTAATCCCTCCGTAATAAATTAACCAGCTCAACATCTTTATCTCTACCACTAAATTTTGGTGTTTCCAGTATAAAGGGTTTGTCCTTTAAGAGTGGATGGTTAATTATATTTGAAATTCCTTTTTCACCAATTTCTCCTTCCCCTATATGGGCATGTTCATCTTTATTAGAAGCGAGTCCATATTTGGAATCATTTAAATGAATTACCTTTAATAGATCAAGACCGATAATCTTATCGAAATCATTTAAAAGTTCTTCAAGACCATCTTCATATCTTAGGTCATAACCTGCTGCAAAGGCATGACAGGTATCAAGACATACCCCTATACGGGCATAATCATCTACTTTATTTATTATATCACGTAACTCAGTAAAATTCGAGCCTATACTTGAACCGGCTCCAGCAACATTTTCAAGCAATAGCTGGGGACCATTTTTAACTTCTCCAAAAACACTGTTTATAGCCTCGATTATCCTGTTAATACCAAAATGAAGGCCTTTTCCGGTATGACTACCTGGATGTACTACAAAATAATCAGCATTTATTAATTCAGTCCTCTTATATTCTTTCTTTAAGGAATTGACAGACTTCTCCCACAACTCATCACGGGGAGTAGCCATGTTAATTAAATAAGAAGAGTGAACCACCAGGGGATACATATTCTCTTTTTTAATATTGTCTTTAAGTTTTTTTATTTCTGAGTCAGAAACCTCTTTAATTTTCCAGCCACGTGGGTTTTTTACAAAAATTTGCAGGGCATTACACCCTATTTTAGTGGCTCTATCTGTTGCTTTATAAAGCCCACCAGCGATAGATACATGCTTACCTAATCTCATAATAAATTATCACCTGCTCTAATTTTGTGATAATAAAAAAACATAAACTAGGGCCCTAGTTTATGTTTAATGAATTTATGCCTTTTAATCCCTTTATATTTTTATTTTTATTCTTTTTTTTGTTCCTTCAGGGCCCGTTTTCTTGAAAGATTTATCCTTCCCAGTTCATCTATTTCAATAACCTTTACAGGTATTCTGTCACCTATTTTAACAATATCTTCTACTTTTTTTACATGGTGGTCAGCAAGCTCAGAAATGTGAACCAGCCCTTCACGCCCGGGTAATATCTCAACAAAAGCCCCAAAGTTGGTAATCTTTTTTACCCTTCCTTCATATATATCTCCAACTTCAACCTCTTTTGTCAGTTTATTAATTATCTCTTTAGCCCTGTTACCACTTTCCTGATCCTGGGCCAGAATATAAACTGAACCATCATCATCGATATCTATTTCAACGCCAGTTTCATCAATTATCTTGTTAATTATTTTACCACCAGGCCCAATAATGTGCCTTATTTTGTCCGGTGAAACCTTCATGGTAATCATTAGAGGGGCATATGGTGATAATTCAGGGCGTGGCTTATCAATAACCTGTAACATTTTATCTAAAATGTACAATCTACCTTCTCTTGCTCTTTTAAGGGCCTTTTTCAGGATCTCCTTGGAAATTCCATGAATTTTAATATCCATCTGTAAGGCAGTAATACCATTTCTGGTACCGGCAACCTTAAAATCCATATCTCCATAAAAATCTTCCAGACCCTGTATATCGGAAAGAATAACAACTTTTTCATCTTCTTTTAACAATCCCATGGCAATTCCAGCTACCGGTTCCTTTATTGGGACACCAGCATCCATTAAAGCCAGGGTACTACCACAAATACTGGCCTGTGAAGTTGAACCATTAGACTCGAGGACTTCGGAGACAACCCTGATTGTATAGGGAAATTCTTCCTGATCAGGTATCACAGGCTGTAGGGCCCTTTCACCAAGGGCTCCATGTCCTATCTCTCTACGACCCGGAGATCTTAAAGGGCTTGTTTCGCCAACACTATATGGGGGGAAATTGTAATGATGCATATACCGCTTTGTTTCTTCTTCACCGAGTCCAAATAGGATCTGTTCATCAGACGTAGCTCCCAGAGTGACAACACTTAAAGCCTGGGTTTGACCACGTGTAAATACCCCGGAACCATGGACCCGTGGTAAAGTACCAACCTCACACCATATAGGTCGTATTTCATCAGGTTTCCTTCCATCAGGCCTGATTCCTTCTTCTATTATCATTTTCCTGACTTTTTCCTTCATAACCTTCTCAATTGTTCTTTCTACCATTTTCAACTGTTTATTTTTTTCTTCATTGTCAAGGCCATTATTTTCAAACATGTCTTCAAAGTACTGTAAAGTATTTTCCTTGATTTCATCAACTTTTGCGTTACGTTCCAGTTTCTCTGGAATTCTCAACGCATTTTCCATATCAGAGCTAATATATTTCCTTATTTCTTCATCTAGTTCAGGAGTAATTTCATCTTTTGTAAATTCAAATTTCTTTTTCCCGGCTTCTTCCCCTATTTCTTCCTGTAAAAGCACCAGTCTTTTAATCTCCTGGTGGGCAAGTTCTATAGCATCAAGCATAACATCTTCAGAAACTTCATTTGCTCCTGCTTCAACCATTAAAACGGCATCCCTGGTTCCAGCTACCGTCAGGTCAAGCTTACTTTTTTCCCTTTCTTCCTCATCGGGATTAATAACAAGCTCACCGTCAACTAGACCTACTTTAACACCACCAATGGGCCCGTCAAAAGGAATATCAGATAGGGTAAGAGCAACTGAGGCACCATTCAGGGCCAGTATATCTGGCTCACAGTCATTATCTACAGAAAGAACTGTAGCGATAATCTGTACATCATGTCTAAATCCTTCAGGGAAAAGAGGCCGCAACGGTCTATCTATTAAACGGGCCGCTAAAGTAGCTACATCCCTCGGTCTTCCTTCCCTTCTTGTAATACTCCCCGGTATTTTCCCAATTGCATATACCCTTTCTTCATAATTAACCATTAATGGAAAGTAATCAATACCTTCCCGGGGTTCAGACATGGTCGCAGTGACCAGTACTGTAGTATCACCATATCGTGCCACTACAGAACCATTTGCTTGTTTAGCATATTTGCCAGTCTCAAATTTCATCTTTCCTCCGGCAACATCGATTGTCCAATCTTTATGCATAAATAATCCTCCTTAACTTTACATCTTTCTGATTAACCTGTACTTCATGAAATTAAAATTTTGAATATTAATAAAAACAAAAATATGTACTTTTTTGTTTATAGTTAAGTATAATTATTTACTTTTAATAGTATAACCTTCTTTTAATAATTAATTAACTATGTAAATTAAATATCCTTATATATATGTAAATACCATAAATTAAATAAAAGTTAATTGCCTGTTGAAAATATTTCCTTTTATCCAATGTTTTATCCCGAAAATAAATTGTTATAAATATTAAGGAAAGAGCGGGTAATCCCGCTCTTAATATTATCCTCTGATTCCAAGTCGATTAATTAAATCACGATACCTGTTTATATCTTTTCTTTTTAAATACCTTAAGAGTTTTTTCCTCTTTCCAACCATTTTCAGGAGACCACGCCGGGAATGATAATCATGTTTATGTTCTTTCAAATGTTCGGTTAAATTTTTAATCCGGGCAGTCAACAGGGCTACCTGTACTTCAGGTGAACCTGTGTCTCCTTCTTCTAACTGGTATTCTTCAATTATAGCTTTCTTCTCTTCTTTGGTTAACATAATTAATACTACACCTCCTGCAATTTTTATAGGCCACAGGCCAAGAAAAACGCTGGAGGAACGTATTTCCTAGCCAGTGGTAAGCATATATTTTAAATCCATTACTTATTTTAACACAAAAGGGAAGCGGTGTAAAGAATATCTTTCCTGATTTGATTTATTAATTCCTGTGGACTTTCAAAAGTAATTTCGGGTCTGATAAAGTCAACAAGGTCTACTAAAATAACCTGTCCATATAATTTACCATCAAAATCAAGCAGGTGAACTTCTATAGAATAATCGGCCCCGGAAAAGGTTGGTCTATCTCCAAAATTTGCAATCCCTTTATACAATTGCTTATCATATCTTACATAAACTGCATAAACCCCATTGGGGGGCAGGGCAAAATCAGCCTTTAGCCTGAGATTAGCTGTAGGTATTCCGAGGGTTTTTCCACGCCCATCTCCATGAATCACTGTACCATCGAGCTGGTAATACCTACCAAGATAATCTGGTATTTCTTTTATTTTGCCTTCCCGGATAAGCGATCTGATAGTTGTACTGGAAATTTTTCTACCGTGGGCTCTTTTTATTGAACAAACTGTAACCCCAAATCCCAGCTCTTTGCCCAGTACCTTTAATGAATTAATATTGCCGGCACCTCTATTTCCAAATCTAAAATCTTCACCAACAACAACATGTTTTGCTTTTAATTTTTTTGCCAGGATCTCCCTAACAAATTTATTGAAGGGCAGTTTTGAAAAATCGGTTGTAAAAACCTGTTCAAAATAATAATCAACCCCCATCTCCTCCAGTAAAGAAATCTTCTGGTCCCGGGACATAAGAGATTGAGGGGCTATATCTGGGTTAATAACTTTTAAGGGATGCTTATCAAAAGTATAAACCCCACATGGTATACCAAGTTGCTTGCCCATTTTGCATACAGTTGTTATTACCTTTTGGTGTCCTAGATGAATACCATCAAACGAACCCAGTGCGACAACTACCGGTTCTTTGTTGATTAATCCAAATTTTGAGCTTTGTACTATTTTCATTATCATCACCCTAGAAGTACTCTAGCAACTTATGATGTTTTAAATACACGTTCCGCGTTTAAGTTAATCTGATTTCCTGCTACATCACTAACCCGGTATATGGCCAGAAAAGTATTATTATTATAAATCAATACTTTATCCCTTAAAGTAACTTTACCATATATTTTTGCTATATCACTTCCATACAGGGGAGCACCATTATAAACCTTCTGACGCGAACCTCTCCTGATATCGATTCTGGTAAAATGGTTAGTAAGGGGATAGTCAAAATTATATAATAATTTATCCCCCCTGAATTTTATTTCAGATAACGTAAAACTATTTTCTAAATTAAACGAACCTGATCTGGTTCTTACCAGAAATGACAGGTAAGCTCCACAGCCAAGCTTTTCTCCAATATCACGGGCAATTGACCTGATATAGGTTCCTGGAGAGCATAAAACAAATAATTTTACTTTAGGAAGGTCTATATCAAGAATATTTATTTTTTTTATCTCAACCTGCCTTGGTTCTCTTTTTATCTTTTTACCCTCCCGGGCAAGTTCATATAACCTCTTTCCTTTATATTTGACGGCAGAATACATGGGAGGAACCTGTTCAATTACCCCTTGAAAATCAGAAATCACCTTATTTAAATGACTATCAGTAATTGACTCCCATTTCTGGTTTTCTTCAATGATCTGACCTTCTGAATCTAAAGTATCGGTCTTAACCCCCAGGGTTATTTCAG
Organism: Halothermothrix orenii H 168; assembly: GCF_000020485.1. Lineage (GTDB taxonomy): Bacteria > Bacillota > Halanaerobiia > Halanaerobiales > Halothermotrichaceae > Halothermothrix > Halothermothrix orenii. The sequence continues at coordinate 845,839 of NC_011899.1, read as the reverse complement.
CAACATATCCCTTTACTTCATCCGGCAAATAAGGTATGATTTTTGTGCCTTTACCCAGACATACCGGTAATACACCACTGGCTGCAGGATCCAGGGTTCCGGTATGCCCTGCTTTTTTTACAGAATACATTTTCCTGATCCAGGCAACAACATCAAAGGAAGTCATTCCCGGAGGTTTTATTATACTGATAATACCATCTACCCTAGACATATTTCTTCACCTTTTTTAAAACCATTTTTATAGCATTTCCAAGGGTATTATTTATAGTACAGCCAGCTGCCCTGGGGTGACCCCCACCCCCAAATTCTGCAGCAATTTCATTGACTGGACAGTAGTTATTGGAACGAAAGTTGACTTTAATTTCGTTATCTGATTTTTCCTGAAATAAAATTCCTACCTCAACCCCTTTTATATCCCTTGCGAAATTCACCAGGCCACTGGTATCCTTAAAAGAAGCACCACTTTTATTAATCATCTCCTGTGTGAGGACAAAATATGAAATCCTTCCATCAAAAGTACGCCTGGCTTTAGAAAAAACCATACCCTTTAGTTTTAGTGATTCAAAGGAATAAGAGGCAAAAAGGGCCCGGTTAACAGTATATAAATCAACCCCTGATTCCATTAAATCAGATGTGAGCCGCAATATTTCAGGTTTTGTGTTCTGGTAACTAAAACCCCCGGTATCCCCGACCAGAGCTGTAATTATAGCTGTCCCAATCTTTTTTTCTACTTTGATTCCCAGTTTCTCAAGGATCTGGTAAACAATTTCTCCGGTAGCTGCCGAGTCCTTATCAACATAATTCAAGTCTCCATATAAAGTGTTATCTATATGATGGTCAATATTAATGGTGTAATAGTCATCAACAAGGTCTTTATTATTACCAAGCCTCTCTTTGCTTCCTGTATCCAGAGAAATTATATTAGGGTTTGACCAGGATAATCCCTGTATATCATCTTCATCCTGTATTAAATAATCATCTCTGGAAATATTTAAATAATCATAAATCTTATCAAGGGGTTCTGTCAGGAGGACCAGGGCTTTTTTTTGTAATCGTTCAAGGCCCCATTTCAAAGCAAACATGGAGCCAATACAATCCCCATCTGGGTCAACATGGCCAACAATAAGGTAATTATCACTCTTTTTTATCGCTTCAATTACTGTGGTTAATTTTATCATTGTTAACCCTCTTCCCTATCCGATTCTTCTTCCTCCTTAACCTTTTTTAAAAGTTCATTGATACGGGCACCATGTTCAAGTGAATCATCATACCTGAAAAGTATTTCAGGTGTATAATAAACCTTTACTCTTTCTCCAATCAATTTTCTTATATAACCGGTAGCCTTTTCTAAACCCTCCATGGTCTCTTTACGTTCTTTTTCATCACCATATACACTAACAAAAACCTTGGCATGGCGCAAATCATTTGAAACCTCTACATCAGTTACAGAAATAAACCCAATTCGCGGGTCTTTAACTTCTCTCAGTATAATATCGCTAATTTCTTTTTTTAAAAGTTCACCAAGTCTTCGGGCTCGTTGCCTCTTCATTTATCTCACCTCTTAAAACCTATAAGGTGCGTTTTATTTCCCTATAGGTATAGGTTTCAATCTGGTCCCCTTCTTTAATATCATTATAACCTTCAATTCCCAGACCACATTCATAACCTTCTTTAACTTCCCTGACATCATTTTTAAATCTTTTCAGGGAAGCAATATCACCTTCATAGACGACTACGCCATCCCTCAATAAACGCACTTTATTATTTCGATTGATAAACCCTTCTTTAACATAAAGCCCGGCTACGGTTCCAACATTGGGCACCTTAAATGTAGCTCTGACTTCAGCCCTTCCGGTAACTTCTTCTTTAAGTTCAGGTTCAAGCATACCGGCCATAGCATCTTTAAGGTCTTCAATTATCTTGTAAATAACCCGGTAGGTTTTTATCTCAACTTTTTCCCGTTCAGCCAATTTTCTGGCATTGGAATCAGGCCTGACATTAAAACCAATTATAATTGCATTTGAAGCACTGGCCAGGTTAACATCTGTTTCGTTAATAGCACCGACCCCTGTATGAATAATATTGACCGTAACCTCATCAGTACTTAATTTTACAAGGGATTCACGTAACGCCTCAATAGAACCATGAACATCTCCCTTGATTATTAAATTAAGCTCCTTAACTCCTCCCTCTTTTATCTGTTGATATAAACCATCGAGGGAAATACGCCCGTCATGCTGTAAATCACGTTCCTGCTTTTTCTGTAATCTTTCTTCTGCAATAGCCCGGGCCTCTTTTTCATCTTCGAGAACCTGAACATAATCACCAGCTGCCGGCACATCAGAAAAGCCCAGAACTTCAACCGGTGTCGACGGCAGTGCCTCTTTAATACGTTTTCCCTGATCATTTATCATGGCCCTGACCTTACCATGAGTATAACCGGCCAGGATTGGATCACCGACCTTTAAGGTTCCATTTTTTACAAGTACTGTGGCAACCGGGCCCCGTCCTTTATCCAGCTGAGATTCTACAATAACACCTTCTGCTGGTCTATCGGGATTTGCCTTAAGTTCTTCCATTTCAGCTACAAGAAGAACCATTTCAAGTAATTCATCTATATTCTTTTTCTTTAAAGCAGAAATGGGAACACAGATAGTATCTCCACCCCAGTCTTCGGGTACCAGACCATGCTCTGTTAACTGCTGTTTTACCATATCAGGCTGGGCATTGGATTTATCCACCTTATTTATAGCAACAATTATCGGGATATCAGCGGCCTTGGCATGATTTATAGCTTCTACAGTCTGGGGCATAACCCCATCATCAGCTGCAACAACTAAAATAGCAATATCGGTCAACCTGGCTCCCCTGGCCCTCATTGCAGTAAAAGCCTCATGACCGGGGGTATCTATAAATGTAATCTTCTTATTCTGTACAACTGCCTGATAAGCTCCTATATGCTGGGTAATTCCTCCTGCCTCACTTTCAGCAACCCGGGTTTCCCTGATTACATCAAGAAGGGTTGTTTTTCCATGATCAACATGTCCCATTACAGTGACAATAGGAGGGCGAAGTTCTAAATCTTCAGGTTTATCTTTTATATCAGTCTGAACTTTATCCGGTTTTTCTTCTTTATCTTCCCCTTGAGAAATTTTTATTTTTAAGTTCATTTTGTCTATTAGTTTTTTAACTATTTCTTCGTCAATCTGATGATTAACTGTAGCCATAACCCCCAGTCCAATTAATGTTTTAATTATACGATTAACAGGAATATCAGCCTTCTCAGCCAGCTCTTTTACAGACAGGGGAGGGTTTACAGTTACCCTCATCTCTCTTCTATCTGTATCTTTCTGACCATGTTCTGTACCTTCTTTTTGAGTGGCTGTTCTGGTCATCTGTTTTTTTCCTTTAGTCTTCTTTCTATCTTTCTTATCTGGCTCTTTTTTACTAATTTTTTCTTCAGGTTTATCTTCTTCCTGTAACATTCCCTTAACAAGTTCAGCCGTCTCATCCTCTACTGTACTCATATGACTGGATACTTCAACACCTAAATCATTTAAAATATTAACCAGTTCTTTACTGGATTTACCTAATTCCTTTGCCAGTTTATAAACTCTAATTTTACTCATAATTTCACCTCCAGAAAAATTACCTGACTATCCATTCATTTTATCAATCTCCTCCATCAATTTTGTATAAATCTCGTCAGAAATTGAAGTCTTTAGAGATTTATTGAGTCTATTTCCTTTTTTAGCCTTTTTTAAACACCCCTTGTCGGGACAAATATAAGCACCTCGTCCTGGCAATTTACCGGACGGATCAACCTTTATTTCTCCCGTTTTTTTATTATATATTATTCTTATTAACTCTTTTTTTGGCTTCCTGGTCTGACACCCGATACACATTCGAACCGGAACCTTTCGGGACATAATAAATCCCTCCTAACTCTCTTCTATATCTAGACTATCATCTTCAACCCCTACTTCATCAACTTTTTCCCCATCATCTGCGGGAATTTTTTTCTCAACCTCTCCGGTTTCTTTCTCAAACTGGGATTCACTTTTGATATCAACCTTCCATCCTGTTAATTTGGCTGCTAATCTCGCATTCTGACCCTCTTTACCAATAGCCAGAGATAATTGAAAATCAGGTACAACTACTTCAGCAACCTTTTCTTCTTCATCAAGGCTAACATTTATAACCTTGGCCGGATTAAGGGCATTGGCTACAAGTATAGCAGGGTCCTCACTCCATTCAATAATATCAATCTTTTCACCGTTAAGCTGGTCAACTACCGCCTGTACCCTCATTCCTTTAGGCCCCACACAGGAACCTACCGGATCAACATTCTCATCATAGGAACTGACTGCCATCTTTGATCTATAGCCTGCTTCCCGGGCCACTGCCTTGATTTCAACAATACCATCAAATATCTCCGGTACTTCAACTTCAAATAATCTTTTAAGGAGGCCGGGATGGGACCTGGAAACGAGGATACGTGGCCCTTTTGTAGTTGAAGCAACTTCGACAACATATACTTTAATCCTTCTACCCATTTCATATAATTCCCCGGGGATTTGTTCAGATGGCGGTAACAGGGCTTCAGTCCTCCCCAGGTCAATAAGCACGTTGTTATTATGAAAGCGCTGGACAGTACCGGTAATTATTTCCCCCTCTTTTTGTTTATATTCTTCATAAATTACATCACGTTCAGCTTCTCTGATTCTCTGCATAACAACCTGTTTTGCAGTCTGGGCAGCAATTCTACCAAAATTAGCTGGAGTTACCTCCTTCTCCACAATATCCCCTGGTTCGTAATTTTTGTTTAATTTTTGTGCCTCTTCCAGGGAAATTTCCTTTCGCTCATTATTAACTTCATCAACTACTTTTTTCTGACTATAAACATGTACCTCACCACTATCTGGAACTATATGTACTCTAACATTTTCCTTGGAACCAAATTCTTTTTTATAGGCAGAAAGGAGTGCTGTTTCTATAGCTTCAATTAATACTTCCTTGGATATTCCTTTTTCTTTTTCAATATCATCCAGCGCATGTAAAAATTCAATATTCATTCCAATTCCTCCTTATAAAAAACTTGCAACATTATCTAACCTGTAATATTATCAAAATCAACCATTAAATGGGCTTTAGCAATCTGTGAAAAAGGTATTTCCAGTTCTTTATCATCATCTTTTTTAAGAACTTTAATGTTGTCTCCATCTCTTCCTTTTATTATACCGGTAATTTCTTTATTACCGGAAACAGGAGCAAATGTCTTAATATAGGCCAGTTTACCGGAGAACCTATCGAAATCCTCTTTTTTCTTGAGGGGTCTTTCAATACCTGGCGATGATACTTCAAGTATGTAACTCTCTTGAATAGGGTCTACTTCATCCAGTTTTTCATCTAAATTCTTACTCACATTTTCACAGTGATCCAGAGTAACCTCACCCTCCGGATTTTCAATAAACACCCTTAAAACCCGGTTCTCTCCTTCTTTAACATATTCTACATCTACCAGTTCAAGGCCCTGGGATTCGACAATTGGCTGGGCCAGGTCTTCTACCCTGTCAGTTATTTTCCCCATAGTAAATACTCCTTTCCTGGAAAAACAAATTTTATAATAATATTGTAACCCATCTAAAAATAACTATTATCCAAATAGTTTCTACTCATAATTAAAGAGTGGGAAAAATCCCACTCCTTCTCTCAGAACATATCTTGAAAATACACCTTTAATAATTTTACCATAGACTTCTATAGGTTGCAAGTTACAACAAAAATGGACTCCCCTTTTATATTTTGGCTTACAACTTTAATTAACAGGGGAGTCTCTTTTAAAAACAGCCCATAATAGTCCTTAATTAAAGACGTAATGGAGTTTTCAACTGAAATTAATTATTAAAAGACACAATAATAAGATTGTCTATTTAATTAAACAGTGATAACTGATCCCGCTCCGGTAGTCCATCCAGGGAGCCATGTTCTTCCAGTATTTCAACTACTGTTTTACTGATTCTGGTCCTGTTAACCAGATCTTCTACAGAAGAAAAAGGCGCTTCTTGTCTGGTTACAGCAATCTTTTCAGCAGCACTACTTCCCAGACCCTGGAGACTAACCAGAGGGGGTAATAATCCCTTGTCTGTTAATTTAAATTTAGTAGCATCTGATTTATAGAGATCAACAGGCAAAAATTCTATCCCCCGGGCCATGGCTTCAATAACTATTTCGAGAACAGTCAAAATTCCCTTCTCCTTCGCTGTCATATCATTACCCCTGGCTTCCAGGTTCTTTTTTACCTCAATTATATGATCATATCCCTGATTTATCATATGGGCATCAAAATCATCTGCTTTAATTGTAAAGTAGGTAGTATAAAATGCCTCCGGATAATGAACCTTAAAATATGCAATTCTGAAAGCCATCATTACATAGGCTGCTGCATGAGCCTTGGGGAACATATATTTAATCTTTTTACATGATTCAATATACCAGTCAGGCACATTATGTTCCCGCATATATTGTTCTTCTTCTTCTGTTAACCCTTTTCCTTTTCTGACATGTTCCATTATCCAGAAGGATTTACCTGGTTCCAGCCCTTTTTGAATTAGATAGTTCATTATATCGTCCCGGACTGAGATAACCTCTGAAAGTCTGGCCTTCCCACTTTTAATTAAATCCTGGGCATTATTAAGCCAGACATCTGTTCCATGGGATAAACCACTAATCCTCACCAGTTCAGCAAAGGTAGTTGGTCGTGTATCAACAAGCATTTGCCTTACAAAACTTGTGCCAAACTCCGGTATTCCAAGTGTACCCACAACAGTACCTATCTCTTCAGGACTGACACCCAGAGGATCAGTACTGGAAAAGATATCCATAGTATCAGGATCATCTAAGGGTATATCATGAGGGTTTACTCCGGTCAAATCCTGTAGCATTCTTATGGTTGTCGGATCATCGTGGCCGAGTAAATCCAGTTTTAATATTCTCCCGCTTATTGAATGATAATCAAAGTGGGTTGTAATTACATCAGTCTCCTGGTCATTGGCCGGGCGCTGGATAGGACTAAAATCATGAATATCATAGGCTTTGGGAACAACCATCAAACCTCCGGGATGCTGACCTGTTGTCCGCTTTACTCCGGTACACCCTTTAACAAGCCTGTCAATCTCGGCTTTATTTAACCTTAAACCATTATCATCAAGATAACCCTTTACAAATCCAAAAGCTGTTCTTTTGGCTATAGTAGAGATGGTTCCAGCTCTAAAAACATAGTTAGATCCAAAAAGCTCTTCAGTATATTTATGGATCTCACCCTGATACTCTCCAGAGAAGTTTAAATCAATATCAGGTACTTTATCTCCTTCAAACCCCATAAATACTTCAAAGGGAATATCAAAACCATCTTTAACATACCTGGTCCCACAGTGAGGACAATTTTTATCGGGGAGGTCAGCCCCAACCCCTGTATTTTCATCATTAACAAACTCCACCTGTTTACACCGTGGGCATCGATAATGTGGGGGCAGGGGGTTAACCTCGGTAATCTCACACATTGTAGCCACCAGTGATGAACCAACTGACCCCCTGGAACCAACCAGATAACCGTCTTCCAGTGATTTTTTTACTAGTTTATGAGAAATTAGATAAATAACAGCATAACCATTATCTATAATTGCCTTTAATTCCTTTTCAAGTCTTTCCTCTATAATTGAAGGCAGGGGATCTCCATAAAGTTCATGGGCTCTCTGATAAGTCATCTTTCGTATCTGGTCGTTGGCTCCTTCAATTTCAGGGGCAAATAATCCATCAGGCAGGGGTTTCAATTCTTCAATCTGATCAGAAATTTTTGCTGGATTTTCAATAACAACCTCCCGGGCGGCTTTTTTACCAAGATACGAAAATTCCTCAAGCATCTCATTGGTTGTTCTAAAATAAAGGGGGGCCTGTTCCTCAGCTTCATCATACCCCTGACCGGCCTGGAGAACCTTTCTATAAATATCATCTTCAGGATCTAGAAAATGAACATCACAGGTTGCTACTACCGGTTTATTTAATTTCTTCCCCAGTTTATAAATCTGATAGTTGATCTTTTCTAACTCATCAATGGATTCCACTTTATTACCGACCAGAAATTTATTATTACCAGTAGGCTGTATCTCCAGGTAATCATAGAAACTTGCTATCTTTATGATTTCCCGATAGGGTTTATTATTAATTATACTCCTGTAAAGTTGACCTGCTTCACAGGCAGACCCGATTATTAGGTTTTTCCTGCACTGAATTAAATGACTTTTAAGGATTCTTGGCTTTCTATAAAAATAATTGAGGTGAGACTCCGATACCAGCCGATAAATATCCTTTAACCCCTGTTTGTTTTTGGCAAATATAACAGTATGATAAGTCGGTAATTCCCTCCAGTTTATTTTAGTCGACAGACGATTAATTCCGGGAACAGTTTCTATACCCTCATTTTTTATATTACTTAAAAAATTAATAAATATCTCGGAAGTAGCCCGGGCATCTTCAACAGCCCGGTGATGATTATCAAGCCTTACATTTAAATGTCTGGCCAGGGTATTCAATTTATGGTTAGATAAATCAGGTAACAAAGCCCTGCTGAGGGTAAGGGTATCCAGAACGGGATATGATATATCCCCCTGACCTGTTTTTTTAAGGGCCACCTGGAGAAAACCATAGTCAAAATCAGCATTGTGGGCCACAAGAATAGACCCATCTATGAATTCAAGGAAATCTCCAATAACCCCCTCAATATCAGGGGCCCTGGACACCATTTCATTGGTAATACCGGTCAGCTCAGTAATTTTGTTAGGTATACTTTCACCGGGCTTAACAAAGCTTGAAAATTCATCTATAACCTTACCCGATTTCACTTTAACGGCACCGATTTCAATGATTTCATTTTTAAATTTGTTTAACCCGGTTGTCTCCAGGTCAAATACAACAAAAGTAGCCGATTCAAGAGAAACATCAGGTGGATTTAAAATGATGGGCTCACCGTCGTCTACCATATATGCCTCCAGCCCATACAGGATCTTTATATTATGCTTTTTGCCAGCCTGATAAGCATCAGGATAGGCCTGAACCACACCATGGTCAGTTATTGCAATAGCAGAATGTCCCCATTCTGCAGCCCTTTCTATTACTTTTTCTACATCAACTACTGAATCCAGTGCACTCATCTTTGTATGTAAATGTAATTCAATCCTCTTATCATCAGCAGTATCTACTCTAACCTCGGCTTCTGTTTTTTCTATTGAATTACACATTATCACAATTTCATTACTATAGGTATCAAACTGAACACGACCTTTGACCATAACCCAGTCTTCATTATTTAATGTAGATTTAAGGTCAGATTTATCATCTATAAAAAACTTACAGGTAATTGAACTACTTCTATCAGTAACAGCAAAAATATATAAATACTTTCCCCGCCTGGTTACCCGTTCTTCCAGGTTGAAAACCTCTCCTTTAATTACTACTCCCTGTCCTTCATGTTTTACTTCTTCAATCGGGGTAATTTCTTCTGTTCTAATCCTGTTTCCAAGTATAATATTAGTATCACTACCGGACTTATGCTTCCCTCTTTTTTTCTTGTCGGTCTTATTAACTTTTTTCTTTTTTATTCTATTCAAATCGGGTTTACTCTCCGGCAGGCTTTTTAAAAAATCGCCATTTTTTATTTCAATTTTAATTTCCCTATCAAGATAATAAGATATCCGGTTTATTAAATACTTTTTGACCCTGGTGTCATTGAGGCTCTTCCAGGCAACCTTACCTTCAACTTTAATGGTAATTATATTTCTCTCATTAACCTGTAATTCAGCCCTGGAAAGCCATCCGTTAAGGTAAGTAAATTTTTTATTTACTTCTTCAACAATCTGGGGCCAGATAAACTTTATTTCTTTTTTCAGGGGTAATGGTTTAACAAACTCAACCTGAAATTCACTAAATTTTTCATCAAAATATTTTTCTTTATCCAGTTCTATATTAACATCTTCTTTTAATATACATTTTATTTTTTTAGATTTCCTGTTAAGTATTATATATCTAAAAATACTACCGAACTTATTTGATGGTTTTATTGCTACTAACATTTGACCCCATCCCCCTAAAGATTACGCCAGTTTATAGCTCTTATTCCTTCAATTTTTAATAACTCCTGATTAATTATACTTTTATCAAAATTTCTCGGTATTTTAACAATTAGTTCAACATCCATTTCACCTTCATTTGAGTTTTTCTCTATATTTACATTGGTTATATTTATCTCCTTTGAACCCAGAGTTACCCCGATCTCACCAAGAAGACCGGGTTTATCCATAACCCTACACTTTAAAATCCTGGTATTAACACTACTGACACCGAGTTCCAGTTTGGAAAGAAAAAAAAGTGTAATAAAAACAATGAGAGTAGTAATGGTACTTATTTTATAATATCCTGCTCCTGCTGCCAGTCCAATAGCAGCCACAGTCCACAGGCTGGCTGCTGTAGTTAAACCCTTGACTGAAAAACCTTCCCTGATTATTGTACCGGCTCCTAAAAAACCGATCCCGCTGACAACCTGGGCTGCTATCCTGGCCGGGTCTGCATCAGTATCAGGATATAATTCAACCATACTCAGGGAAATTACCATCAAAAGGGCTGAACCCACAGTGACCAGAATATGGGTTCTAAACCCGGCCGGTCTTTCATGCCGTTCCCGTTCCCAGCCAACCAGGCCTCCTAACAAAAGAGCCGTCAACAACCGGTATGTGATATCTAAAACATTAAACATTTATTACCACCAACTCAAATTATATTTTCTTGATAAAAACTTTTAAAATATCATAATACATCTTCATCCGGTCAATAAAGCCCCGGGCAAAACCCCTTTTCTCCTCTTTCATTAAATGGGTTAAATCTGTTAAATCTACATATTTCAGAGTTCCATATTTCTTGACGAATTTGTTAATGGCAATTTCCACTCCATAGCCGGCACTATTCAAATTGTCTATTTTTTTTATCAGTCTGGTTTTTATAGCCCTTTGCCCGGAAAGATGAGGAGAGATAAACTGGGCAAGGTCTGTTAAACCCCTGCCCTCAGAAAAAACACCTACAGTCATATCTACTTCCTCAGCGATTACCGGATTTAACAACCGATAAATATGTTCCCGGGTTAATCCTATTAAATCACCATCTAACATAAGTATAAAATCAGATTCTATAATTTCTATTCCCTTCTGGAGGGCGGCACCTTTCCCCCCATTTTCTTCCAGTCTGACTACCCTGGCTCCAGCTCCCCTGGCAACATCAGAGGTATTATCTGTTGAACCATCATCTATAACAACAACTTCATCAATTATTTCAACCTTTTTTAGGGTAGTAATTACTGGTTTTATTGTGTTTTCTTCATTATAAGCAGGAATCAGGGCACTAACTTTCATTCTGGTCCTCCTTTATATATTATATACAATAATTTATAAAAAGTTATACTGAAGTTATTATCTATACTATAAAGTATCTATCTAAAAAGTATCTATCTATTTAACATTTTCTAGTAATTTCTTTATATCCTTTATAGCATCTTCAACAGATATTTCATAATCCTGGCCTGTTCCCCTGACCCGTGCTTCAATTACTCCTTTATCCAGAGACCGGGAACCAATAGTTAATCTCAGGGGAATACCGATCAGGTCAGCGTCATTAAATTTTACCCCGGCTCTTTCATTACGGTCATCAAGAAGTACTTCAATATTATTATCTTTAAGTTCTAGATAAAGCTCTTCGGCTCTTTTATTTACCTCATCTCCCTTTCCAAGGGGTAAAATAATTACCTGATAGGGGGCAATAGCTTTAGGCCAGATAATTCCATGTTCATCATGGTTTTGCTCTATTGCAGCAGCAACTAATCTGGTAACACCTATCCCGTAACTCCCCATAACAATTGGCTGCTCTTTTCCATTTTCATCAAGATAAGTAGCCCCCATGCTTTCACTATACTTGGTTCCCAGTTTAAAAATATGTCCTACCTCTATTCCCGATTTTATCTCAATTGTACCCTCACAATGGGGACATTGGTCACCTTCTTTAACCTTCCTTATATCGAGGTATTTTTCTACACTGAAATCACGTTCAGGGTTAACATTGATAAAGTGATAATTTTCTTCATTGGCGCCGCATATTCCATTGACAATATCTTTAACTTTCCTATCAGCAATAATCCTGACATTTTTTAGACCAATGGGCCCAACATAACCGGCATAACTATTATAATACTGTGGAAAATCTTCATCAACAACAGGGGTGAGTTCTATAACATCCAGGTAATTAATTAATTTAACCTCATTTAATTCATCATCACCCCTGACCAAGGCAAGGACTGGCTCTCCATCAGCTAAATAAGCTACAGCTTTGATCATCTTTTCGGAAGGCATTTTTAAAAATTCAACCAGCTCATCTATCTTTTTCTTCCCGGGTGTTTCTACCTTTTCCAGGGGTTTAATTTCCTCATTTTTCTCGCTTTTTACATATCGGGCTTCCGCTCTCTCAACATTGGCAGCATAATCACATCTGTTACAGAAAGCAATGTCATCTTCACCTGATTCAGCCAGCACCATAAATTCATGGGAATCCTTACCCCCCATGGCACCAGTGTCGGCTTCTACAGCCCTGACCTCTAGACCACATCTATTAAAAACTTCAGTATAGGCTCCATACATTACCTGATAACTCTTATCCAGACCCTCATAATCTCTATCAAAACTATAGGCATCCTTCATTATAAATTCCCGACTTCTCATTAAACCAAACCTTGGCCTTATTTCATCCCTTACCTTTGTTTGAATTTGATAAAGGTTTAAAGGCAGGTCTTTATATGATCTAATTTCATCCCTGACAAGGTCTGTAATTACTTCTTCATGGGTGGGGCCGAGGCAATATTCCCTACCTTTCCTGTCTTCAAATTTAATCATCAGGGGTCCAAATTTTTCCCACCTGCCAGATTCTTTCCAGAGGTCTGATGTATGAATCACCGGCATCAATACTTCCTGGGCACCACTCTCATCCATAACTTTCCTGATTATACCTTCAATCTTTTTAATTACTCTATATCCCAACGGTAGAAAAGAATAAACACCTGCTGTTAAATTCCTTATAAGCCCTGCTCTGAGCATTAACTGGTGGCTTACAACCTCAGCTTCTTTAGGAACTTCCTTTAAAGTAGGTATATAAAGGTTTGACATGCGCATATAGATCACTCCTTATATTATCTTATTTTATTTATTTCTTCAAGCAAACAATCTAATAGTTCATCTTCCTTAACTTTTTTTATTAATTTACCCTTTTTAAATATAATTCCTTCCCCTTTACCACCGGCAATACCTATATCGGCATCTTTAGCTTCACCGGGTCCGTTAACGGCGCAACCCATAACTGCAATCGTCAGGGGTTTTTTCAGGGAACTTACCTTTTTTTCTACCTCTTCAGCAAGTTTTATTAAATCAATCTCGGTCCGGCCACAGGTAGGACAGGAAATAACAACAGGACCACTCTTTCTTAAGTTTAATAATTTTAAAATCTGCCAGCCGACCCTGACTTCTTCCACCGGGTCTCCGGTCAGGGAAACCCTGAGGGTATCACCCAGTCCCTCTAATAAAAGGGCTCCAATGCCAATCGATGATTTGATTGTACCCGACCAGGGTGTTCCAGCTTCAGTAATACCTATATGGAAGGGATAGTCAACCTTTTTAGCCATTAAATGATAGGACTCAACAGTAGTCCAGATATCAGTAGATTTTAAGGAAATTATAATATCATAAAAACTATGTTTTTCAAGGATGTAAACATGTTTTAAGGCACTTTCTACCATTGCTTCTGCTGTGGGCCCCCCGTATTTTTCAATTAATGATTTTTCAATAGACCCAGAATTTACTCCTATTCTGAGGGGGATACCGGCCGTTTTAGCAGCCTCAATGACTTTAACTACCTTCTCCTCACTCCCAATATTACCGGGGTTTATTCTTATACCATCAACCCCCTGATGTATAGCTTCCAGGGCCAGTCTATAATCAAAATGAATATCAGCTATAAGGGGTATACTAATCCTCTTTTTTATCAATGAAAGCTTCCGGGCAGATTCCATATCGGGAACGGCAACCCTTATTATTTCACATCCTGCTTTTTCAAGCCTTTTTATCTGTTTAACTGTAGCGTTGACATCAGCGGTTTTTGTATTTGTCATAGATTGCACGGTAATTGGGGAATCCCCACCTACCGGAATATTGCCATAATATATTTTTCGACTTTTTCGTCTCATCAAACCACCTATCTTCTATGACAACTTTCACAGTTATCGTCACAATCTTTTATTTCATCCTGAACAAGCCTGTCCAGGTTTTTTACCTTTTCGAGGGCTTTCTCAAATGATATCTCAAGATTATGGTGTTTACCCCCTTCTCTAGCATCCAGGTCATCTGCCTCCATTATCAATCTTTGTAACGGGGTTAACTCAATATTCCTGGTTATAGGGCTTGAACCACTGTGAAATAATATAGCCAGGGCAATTTCCCTGGCCTTACCCAGGTGTTCACCTTTCAAGGTTAATAACTCGTGGGCGCGTTCCGCCCCTTTAATGGGATGAATGTCAAAATAGTTATATGATTCATAATCCCACTCACCATGTTCTTCCCAGTTAGTATGTCCGATATCATGGAGAAGCCCAGCTTTTGTGGCTAAATCAGGGCATATTCCACGCTCAATAGCCAGTTTAAAAGCATTTTCTGCAGTTTGTACAGCATGTCGAAATCCGGCGTTGGGTAAATGCTTTAAAGCAATACTATCTGTTAATAAAGATTCTAGGGTAACCTTATACAAATACTACACCTCCAGTGAAACCATTCAAAACCATGTTCTCATAATATCTTTATATATAACAAAAACCATTAATACCATCAATAAGACAAAACCAATCAAGTGAACAAATCCTTCTTTTTCAGGGTCAACCGGTTTACCCCTGACTACCTCAACCAGAATAAATACAATCCTCCCTCCGTCAAGGGCAGGAAAAGGCAGGAGATTAAGAATACCAAGATTTATACTGATTACAGCCATTAAATTGAGGAGGTTTAAAAGTCCAACTTTAGCTGCCTGACCAACCATATTTGCTATCATAATCGGTCCGGCTAATTCGGCAGAAGTCTCTCTGGTTATAATTTTTACAAAAGCCATTATCGTATTTGAAAATACATACCAGGTTTGATAAAACCCCATTTTTATAGATTTTGTGAAACTGACTTTTTTCATAATCAATTCAGGATAAATCCCAATGACCCCTGTTTCGGTATTCTCATTAAAGTCAGGTATCAGGGTCACTTCTCTGATCTCATTGTTTCGTATGTATTTAATCTCCAGCTTTTTTCCAGGAGAACGGTGTATAATTGACGCCATCTCATCCCAGTTTTCAACCCTGGTACCGTTTATTTCTATAATTTTATCCCCCGGTTCAAGACCGGCCTCTGCCGCCGGTTTTTCAGGAACTATCGTACCGATTATAGTAGTACTGGAGCTATCAACAGGAATACCATAAATTGAAAACATTAAAATGAAAAGTAATACGGCCAGCATAAAGTTCATAAAGGGGCCCATAAAAATTACAGCAAATCGCTTAATGGGTGATTTCTGAAAAAAACATTCCCCCTTCTCCTTGGCATCTAAATATATTTTTCGTTCTTCTTCGGTCATTTCTTCATCTTCAGGAAACTCTCCCGTCATCTTACAGAATCCCCCCAGAGGCAGAGCCCTGATAGAATAAACAGTCTCTCCCTTTTGACGGGAAAAAAGCCGGGGACCATATCCAAGGGCAAATTCTTCAACCCTGATACCCGCTTTTTTGGCAGTAATATAATGACCAAACTCATGAATAAAGATTAATATTCCTAAAACAATTATAAAGCTTATAATAGTTGTTAACATTGTCCAGTTACCTCCTTAGCCCTGGCCCGGGCCCAGTTATCAACCTCTATTACATCTTCCAGGTCCGGAGAAGAAATTATCTGATGGTTTTCCATAACCCGCTCTATTACCACCGGTATTTTATCAAATGTAATCTTTTCATTCATAAAGGCAGAAACCGCTATTTCATTAGCGGCATTTAAGACAACAGGCATAGTCCCTCCCTGTTGCCCGGCTTCATAGGCAAGTTTTAGAGCCGGAAACTTTACGGTATCCGGTTTTTTAAAAGTAAGATAACCAAGTTCGGTTAAATCTAGTCTTTTAGCTAAACTTTTTACCTTCCGGGGATAGGTCAATACATACTGGATCGGCATCCTCATATCAGCCGACCCCATTTCAGCTATAACTGATTTATCTACAAACTCTACCATAGAGTGAATAATACTTTCAGGATGAACAACTACATTTATGTTATGATATGGTTGTCGAAAAAGATAATGGGCTTCTATAACTTCTAACCCCTTATTCATCAGGGTAGCTGAATCTATGGTTATCTTGCCACCCATATCCCAGTTAGGGTGTTTAAGGGCATCTTTTACGGATACATCTTTAAACCTCTCCCGGGGCAATTCTAAAAATGGTCCCCCCGAGGCTGTCAGGATTAATCTTTCAACCTCTTTATCATTATGTCCGTTTAGCAACTGAAATATTGCATTATGTTCACTATCAACTGGTAAAACCCGCCCCTCTTCGTTTAAATAACTCTTTATAATCTCGCCTCCGATAACCAGACTCTCCTTGTTGGCAAGACCAAGGGTATTCCCTGACTGCAGAGCAGCAACAGTCGGTTTTAAACCAACCGCACCGACCAGGGCATTTATAACCAGGTCAGCCTCTTCAAGAGAAGAAATGGTTATTAACCCTTCCATACCACTTAAAACCTCAGAAGACATATCACTCAATCTATGTTTAAGCTCCAGGGCTGCCCTTTCATTCATCATAACAAGATAACGGGGTTTAAACTTTCTAGCCTGTTTTTCAATTAAACCAGTACTTTTATTGGCACTTAAAGCCAGAATCTCCCACTGGTCTTCAAGATGGGAGAGAACTTCAAGGGTCTGGGTTCCGATTGAGCCAGTTGAACCCAGGACAACTAATTTCTTTTTCATTATTTCACCCCTTTATTTTTTTATCAGGTGGTATAATTTCTGCATTAATCAAAGCCTTAATAATTACTAAAATAGCAGGACCCATAATAAAACCAATCATCCCCATAACCCGGTAACCAACATACAGGGCTATCATAGTAGCCAGTGGGTGCACACCAAGATTGTCCCCCATTACCTTCCCTTCAGCTCCCTGTCTTACTGCAGCCATCAATGTATAAACTACCAATAAGCCAAAGGCATAACTTAAATTTCCCATGATCATATTATAAATAATCCAGGGTATAAATATTAAGGCAGGACCAATGATTGGTATTAAATCAAGCAAGGCTGAACTTATACCAATTATTAGAGCGTAATGATTACCGATAATAGCCAGACCTACCCCTGATATTATTCCTGTAATTGTAATTAATATTAATTCAGCCCGGATAAAGCCCATGGCTGAGTTTATAAGCTCCTTTTCAACTTTAAAGACTTTGGGTTTTAATTCCCCGGGAAACAATTTCATTATAAATTGATTTATTTTATCTTTATCCCTGCTAATAAAATATGTAGCAATAAAACTTAAAAATAGAATTGTTAATAACATAGGAAGTTTGCCCAGGAGGTTTAAAGTTCCATTAATTCCTTTTACCAGACCGTTTTTTATGGCATTATAGATCATCTGAAGATTGTTGTTAAGTGCATCTTTAACAGAAGGTGAAATATCAAGCTCCTGAATAAACTCCTGAAGCCTGTAATTTTGTTGGACTATCCAGTGGAATTTACTCCCGAAGGTACTGTAATCAGGCAAATTTTGGAGTAATCTGTTTAATTCAAGATAAATCTGGGAGACCCCCAGGATAATAATAAGAACCAAAATACTGATTAACAGGACCAACACTATAATAACAGCTAAACCCCTGTTGACAGGTATCTTCTCATCAAGACGATCAACCACAGGATTTATTAAACTTGCCAGAATTGCTGCAATTATAAACGGGCTGAAATATATAAAAAAATATTTTAATAAAATAACCCCGATTACAAAAACAACACTATATATTAATAACCTTTTTAACCATTTTTCCATAATAACCCCTCATTTCAGGGTAATTTATAACCAGTACATAATAAAGTAGTATGTAAACGGAACAGTAAACAGAAGGCTATCAAATCTATCCAGAATCCCACCATGTCCTGGAATAATATTACCAGAGTCCTTCACATTGCAATCACGCTTAAGGGTAGATTCAAAGAGATCACCTGTAATCCCCAGAATAGACATTAACAGGGCATACAATACCCACCGTGGACTAAAGCTACCAATAGCTGTTGTCATCAAAAATACAGCGATAATACTGGAAATAATACCCCCCAGGGCCCCCTCAACTGTTTTATTGGGACTAATGGTGGCAGCCAGTTTTTTATTACCGAGAAATTTACCGATAAAATAGGCACCGGTGTCTGTTATCCAGGTAGTAATAAGGGCCAGCCAGAGGGCTTTAGTATGGCCGAATGGCTCAATATCAATATTCCTTAATAGAAGGAAAAACACCATACCCCCTGCAATATAAACAAATCCCAGAATATTATAACCCGTTTTAATAGTAAAAGAATCCTTTTTATAAATTAAAACATTTATTATAAAAAATATCAAGAGTATTAGATATAAATATAGCCCTAATGGTAAATTATACCCTTCAATTCTTAGATATGTATATATTAGAGGTAATAGAATAAAAAAAGATAAAATATATTTATTATACCAGTCACCATTAATCAACCTGTTATACTCAAAAGCAGCCAGGATAGCAATAAGTGATACAAAAAGAAAATAAGGAAAAGAACCCCAGAATACAAATAATATAAATAATATAATTCCTGCAATAGCACTTAAGACTCTATAACTAAGCATTTTTATCGTCCCCCACTTCAGGTAATCCACCAAATCTACGATCTCGCTGTTGAAAAACCTTTATAGCTTTTTCCAGGTCCTCTCCATTAAAATCAGGCCAGCATTTATCAATAAAATACAGTTCAGCATAGGCCAGTTGCCATAACATATAATTACTTATTCTCATTTCTCCACCAGTTCTTATCAGTAATTCTACTTCAGGCCACCTGGGGTTATATAGGTATTTTGAAAAATTATTCTCATCAAGCTCGTCAAGGGCCAGACCCTGATTGACATCCTGCACCACTTTTTTTACACTATCAACAATTTCAGCCCGTCCTCCATAATTAAAGGCGATATTTAATTCCATCCCGTTCTTATCCCGGGTAATTTTTTCGATATACTCAATTGCATTTATGAGACTTTTGGAGAGGCCATTTCGCCTTCCAATTATATTGACCCGGACATTTTTACTGGCAAGCTCCTGTGACTCATTCTTAAGGGTTTCTTTGAATAATTTCATTAAAAAATCAACTTCTTTACGGGGGCGTCTCCAGTTTTCAGTAGAAAAAGCATAAACAGTTAGACAGGGTATTTTCATTTCCCCTGCCTTTTTAATTATTTTTTTAAGGGTTTTAACTCCCTCGCGGTGCCCGGCATACCTTGGCAGACCCTTTTCCTGAGCCCAGCGGCCATTTCCATCCATTATTATTGCTACATGGGAAGGTATATTCATTTTATCACCCTATTCTAAAACTAATCACCCCCTCATAATGAGGGGGACCGTCCTACCTATATTTTTCATAACTCCAGATAATCTTGATCTGTTCTGAATCTATTTCTTTAATAGCTATAACCCGTTTTTCACCATAACCCTCTTTTTTATCAGGAGGTTTAGTCTGGTTTACGATTACCCGTTTCCCTTTTTTCTCATAATGTTTTTTTACAGAATCAGGACTGGACCCGATTAAATAATTATCCATTCTAAACCTCCATAATATCCTGTTCTTTATCTTCAAGCATTTTATCTATTTTATCTATATATGTATCAGTTAGTTCCTGAATCATATCAAGTCCCCGGTGGTAGTTATCTTCAGATATTTCACTGTTTTTTTCCATTTCCTTTAATTCATCATTGGCTTCACGTCTAATATTTCTTATAGCAATTCTACCTTTTTCTGCCTTTTCATGGGCTACCTTAACCAGTTCTTTCCTTCTCTCTTCAGTCAACTGGGGAATATTAATCCTGATGACATTACCATCATTTGAAGGGTTTAAACCCAGGTTTGATTTTAAAATAGCTTTTTCAATACTTTCTATAACACTCTTATCCCAGGGTTCAATAACGAGCTGTCTTGCTTCAGGAGCTACTACTTTAGCCATCTGCTGAATGGGTGTCTGGGTTCCGTAATAATCAACCATAATATTTTCTACCAGGGATGGCCTGGCCCGGCCGGTTCTAACCGTATTTAAATCATGCTTTGTAGCTTCTAAAACCTTCTCCATTTTTTGTTTGGCATTTTTCTCTACCTGTTTAATCATAATCTTCCCCCCATTAGTATTATTTTAGAGGTTTCTCTTAATTTATATATAAATATTAAGCCTGAATAAATTAAAGAAGTCATAATAATTTAGAATATTAATTTAAGGTACAAATATATACTTATTTTTACCTGGAAATAAAAAATTATTAAATTGCAAAATTTATAAATATATTATTATTGTATACAATTTTATTTAAAATTTTTATTTAAAATTCCTAAATAAATTATATAGCTTAGTTATAACACAGTTATATAAAATAGCTTTTTAAGGATAATTTATTTACTAATTGTTTTTATTTTATAAATTACTTCTTTATCTTACAAAAGTCCCGATTTCTTCTCCAAGGATTGCCTTTTTAATATTACCCTCTTCTTTCACACCAAATACTATCAGGGGAATATTGTTATCCATACACAGGGATACAGCTGTAGAATCCATTACCCTTAAAGACCGGCTCAACACATCTATATATGCCAGTTCTTTATATTTAACAGCATCTGGATTATCAGCAGGATCAGAATCATAAACTCCATCAACATTTTTTGCCATCAATATAGCATCAGCTGAAATTTCAGCAGCCCTCAAGGCTGCTGTGGTATCAGTGGAAAAGAACGGATTACCGGTTCCAGCAGCAAAAATAACAACCCTTCCCTTTTCCAGATGTCTAATAGCCCTTCTTCTGATATATGGCTCAGCCACCTGTCTCATTTCAATGGCCGATTGAACCCTGGTTTCAAGACCCAGTTTTTCAATGGCATCCTGGAGGGCAAGCGCATTTATTACTGTAGCCAGCATTCCCATATAATCAGCAGTTCCCCGGTCCATACCTTTAGCACTACCGGCCACACCCCTGAATATGTTTCCGCCTCCGACAACTATAGCCATTTCTACGCCAGTATCTGTAACCACTTCAAATATTTGCCTGGCAATCCCCTTAATAATAACAGGATCTATTCCAAAACCTTCTTCTCCAGCCAGAGCCTCTCCACTTATTTTCAAAAGGACACGTGAATATGCTGCTTTTTCCCCCATTGCTTAACCTCCAATATTATTTATTCGATAAAGAATTATTTTTTCCTTTTCTTTAAGACAAAACTTTAATCAAATTTATTAATTTTAATATTAAAAAATAAGACCTGAAAAAAGAGAACACCTTAAAAGTGCTCTCTTTTAACCAATAAATATTATTTTTTATTAACTTCTTTCATTACTTCTGCAGCAAAATCTTCTTCCTCTTTTTCAATACCTTCCCCCAGTTCAAACCGGGTAAAACCGTTAATTTTCAGTCCATTGTCTTCAATTAATTTACCTACAGTAATATCTTCATCCCTAACAAAGGCCTGGTCAAGGAGACAGACTTCACTATAATATTTTTCCATTTTACCTTTTACAATCTGACCGATAATATGTTCAGGTTTTCCTTCATTTAACATCTGTTCTTTATATATCTCTTTTTCTTTATTAATTACTTCTTCACTAATATCATCTCTGCTCAAATAGCGGGGATTAATGGCAGCAATATGCATAGCAATATCTTTAGCCACTTTTCGGGTACTATCGTTAAATTCTCCATCAATGTCAACTAAAACGCCAATTTTACCCCCCATATGAATATATCCCTGGAGGAATCCATTAGTTTCATACTTTTCAAACCGTCTCAGGTTAATGTTTTCACCGATACTGGCAATCGCTTCTTTTATGATAGTATTTACATCTTTTTCACTATCTTGATACCAGGTTTCTTTCAGAACCTCATCAACACTGTTTGCATCACTTTGCATTAAGTGTTCAGAAATCTTATTGACAAGGTCTTTAAAATTATCATTCTTGGCAACAAAGTCTGTTTCACTATTGACTTCAACAATAACACCTTTTTTGCGGTCATCTGATATGTAAACATTTACAGCACCTTCAGCTGCAACCCTGCCAGCCTTTTTAGCAGCTGCTGCAATACCCTTTTCCCTTAGATATTCTACAGCAGCATCGATATCACCATTGGTTTCAGCGAGAGCCTTTTTACAGTCAAGTACTCCAGCACCTGTTCTTGACCTTAATTCCTTTATGTCTTTCATGGAAATACCCATTTTTTTCCCTCCTTTTTTCGTACAAAAAGGCGTGGTAGAAGAAAACTCTTCTAACCAACGCCTTTTCCCTTTATTATTCCTCTTTATTTGCTGAATTATTTTCCTCTTTTACCTCTTTTTCTTCAGCCTGACCTTTTTCATCTTCCTTGTCTTCAGGTTTTGCTTCCTCAGTTAACTGTTCTCCCTGTTTTCCAGCCAGAACAGCATCGGCAATTTTACTGGAAATCAACTTAACTGCTCTAATTGCGTCATCATTACCAGGGATAATATAATCAATAAGGTCAGGGTCACAATTGGTATCTACTATCGAAACAATCGGTATATTAAGCTTTCTTGCTTCAGCAACAGCAATAGACTCCTTCCGTGGGTCAGTAATATACACTACATCAGGAAGGTTTTTCATGTCCCTGATCCCACCAAGGAATCTTTCTAATTTATCACGCTCTTTTTTAAGCAAGATCACCTCTTTTTTAGGTAAAACCTCAAAGAGGCCATCTTCTTCCATTTTTTCCAGTTCATTTAAGCGCTTAACCCTCTTCTTAATTGTCCTGAAGTTGGTTAACATTCCACCCAACCAGCGCTGGTTTACATAAGGCATACCACAACGTTCAGCCTCAGTTTTAATCGTTTCCTGGGCCTGTTTTTTGGTTCCAACAAACAAAATTGTTTTTCCCTTTGAGGCCATATCCCTTACATAGTCATATGCCTTATCAAGCAAAGCAACAGTTTTCTGCAGGTCAATAATGTAAATCCCGTTACGCTCTGTAAAGATATAATCTTTCATTTTAGGATTCCAGCGTCTGGTCTGATGACCAAAATGGACACCTGACTCAAGTAACTGTTTCATGGTCACAACAGCCATTATACCCACACCTCCTTTCCTGGTTTAACTTCCGCCTGTTTCAACCCCTACCGGACATAAAAAAAGAAACCGGTATCGAAACAATATTATTTCAATATTGTTCCGATGTTACCACTATAGTTAATAACTAACCATAGCACCAGTAACAGGGTCCACAGACGTGTTTATTTTACACTATTAGGTAGTATACCACATAAAAAGATATTTATCAATGGGTTTATATTAAAAATAAATGAGGCAAAATAAAAATATTTTCCTGAAAGCAAACCGGTATATATTATTATAATATTTTTTTACCCATTTTATAAGATTTAATAATCACCTTACCATCTTCAGTATGGAATTCCATCGTTCTACCATATGTTTTACCGACATCTTCACCAACAATGTCGATATTTTGTTCTGCAAGTATTTCCCTGACCGCTTTTATATTGCGGCTTCCCACATTTAATCCATTGTCATCTCCATTGGAGAACATATGTGAGCCTCCGGCAATTTTGGCGACCATATTTCTTCTTTTAGCACCCTCTTCCTCCATCTTTTTTATCAGTAATGGAATACCGGTATCGGCATATTTAGCAGGTTTTAAGCCCTTTTTGTTTTCAGGTAGCATAATATGGATAAGGCCACCTATATTGTTATACCTATCATAAATAGCTACCCCAACACAGGAGCCCAGACCTATCGTAACCAGAATGTCCGGGGATTTCCCGATAGCAAATTCTGCCATGCGTACCCTGATTGGGGTAGAACTCATTTCACATCAAACCCCAGGGCCTTTAATATTTTGTCTAAAGAACCCGGATCAGGAATTAAAATAAAATAACCTTCTATTTCATTGCCTCCGTCCAGAAATTTGGTTTCAATAAGCAGAGCATAATCACTACTCTCCCCGAGAGGAATCATTGACGAGCTCAGGATAGCTCCAGCCATATCATGAGAAAAACCGGGGACTGATTGGACCAGGTTAAAACCGGTCATTTTATTGAGGGCACTCAAGTATGAACCTGATAAAATATTTCCTATCTCTTTGATAGCTGAAATTTCAACCTCACTAAATCTGGAGACATCAATATCCTGCTGTGTAATAATGTTTAATAAATGGGCAGTACTTTCTTCACTTAAAACAAAGAGTATACTACCCGGGGCTTCACCCATAACTTTCAGTAAAATACCAACTACCCTGTCTTCTACACCACCGGTGATTTCTGGCACTTCTGATAAAGGCAATATTTCAACAGAAGGCACTGTCATTTCTATTTTACAGTTTAAAAACTGGGCAAAAGCAGTAGCAGCATTTCCAGCCCCGATATTACCAATTTCTTTCAAGGCATCTTTATGGTCATCTGTAAGATTGTTAATTAAATTATCTGTCAAAGTATAAACCCCCTTAACCTAGATCAACATTATCAAGCTCCTCAATTTCTTCTTTCGTTAAAATATTAGCTAAATCAAGGATAATTAACAATTTTTCATTTAATTTACCGACCCCACTTAAGTAATTTTTGTTAATACCCTTAATAATTTCGGGGGGATCAGCAATCTCATCAACATTTAACCTGATCATTTCTTTAACATCATCAACCTGCATACCAATCAAATTATTATTTATCTCAACTATAATTATTTTCTCTTCATCTGCACTTTCATTATCTTTTAAAGATAATCGCTTCTTCAAATTAATAATCGGAATAATTTCATCCCTGAGGTTAATGACCCCTTTGACAAAAGAAGGGGCATTAGGTACAAAAGTAAGTTCTGTAGTATTAATGATTTCACGGGTTTGATGAATATCCACCCCAAAATGTTCCCCGGATACGGTAAAAACAACAAACTGTTTTTCCTCTTTTTTAACTTCCTTCTGACCTTTATTAAACTTAGATAGCATTTTCTATCCTCCTTTATATTGAGGCTTCTATTTCCTTATCTTCAAAAAGGAGCTTTTCCAGGTCAATTAATACTATTAAACGTTCATCTATTTTACCAATACCAGCAATATATTCCTGTTTAATGTCAGTATCAACTTCAGGAGCTGATTCAATCTTGCTTTCTTCAAACCAGACCACTTCATTAACTCCATCTACCATTAATCCAATTAAATTCCCTTTCACTTCTACTGTAATAATTCTCTGTTTATCAGTGTCAGCTCCCTTTATATTAAACCGTTTTCTCAGATCAACAACCGGAACAATCTGTCCTCTAAGATTAATAACCCCGAGTACATAATCAGGTGTATTGGGGACATTTGTAATTTTTGTAGGTTTAATTATTTCCTTTGAATTGGTTATGCTAACCCCATATTCTTCTTCTCCAAGCTGAAATATTACAAACTGCTTCCGGGCTTCCAGATTAACATCCTTCTCTTCAGTAGAAACCTGCATAATATTGACCCCTCCTTTTAAGCAATATTTCTAACATCTAATATAAGGGCTACATCACCATCACCAACTATAGTCGCCCCACTTATATTCTTGGTATCAACCAGATAACTTCCCAGTGATTTAATAACAATCTCCTGCTGGTTTAATAACTCATCAACAATCAGCCCAACCTGACGGTCACCCTGATTGATGATAACAACAGGGATCTCTTCCCTCTTGAGGTAAAGGCCATACTCTACATCCATGTTTAACTGTTTTGAACACTCTACTATCGGAATAGTTCTATCCCTTAATACGATAACATCCTGACCCCTTACCTGCCTTATATCATCAGGGGTTACAGTCAGGGTTTCACTGATAGCATTAAGGGGTATAGCAAATATTTCTTCATTAACTTTGACCATCAGGGCCTGGGTTATAGCCAGAGTTAAGGGGAGGGATATTGTGAATCTGGTTCCAACATCGACATCTGATTCTATAAAAATCTGCCCATCAAGGGATTCCACAACACGTTTTACCACATCCATACCTACTCCACGGCCCGACACATCAGTTATAGTTTTAGAAGTGCTAAAACCGGGTCTAAAAATAAGGTTAAGCTTGTCCCTATCATCCATGGCTTCAACTTCTTCAAGGGTTACCAATCCCTTTTCTATCGCCTTTTCAGCCAGGACTTCAGGTTCAATACCACGTCCGTCATCTTCAACTTCTATTATTATTTCACTACCCTTTTGATAGGCCTGAAGAAGGATTGTCCCTCTTCTGTCTTTTCCTTTCTTAACCCTCTCCTCAGGAGATTCTATACCATGGTCAACAGCATTTCTTAAAATATGTATTAAAGGATCAACCAGTTCATCAATTATTGACCTATCCAGCTCTGTTTCAGCACCCTCGATAATTAAATCAATTTCTTTATTTAATTCTTTAGATAAATCCCTGACCATCCTGGGGAAGCGGTTAAATATTCCACCAATAGGAACCATTCTGATTTGCATTACTATATGATGTAATTCCATAGTTACCCTGTCAAGCTGCTGGATAATATCCTGATACACTTCTGATTCAATATTCAAGTCTTCCAGTCTGGTTTTATTAATTAATAATTCACCAACCATATTCATTAAATTATCCAGTTTATTTATATCTACCCTTACAGTTGGAGATACTTCCATACTGGTTAATCTTTTTTTACTGGTTTTCTTTGAAGTTGGTTTAACCTTCTTTATAGTATTTTGCTGTTCAGAACTTTCGTTGAATTCGTTATTTATAACTTCAATTTCAACTTTATCAACATCTACAATATTACCCAGTTCCTTCTTTATTTCTGAACTATTTAACTTTGAAACTAAAATCAGAGATATGGAATCACCAAAATCTTCATCTTCTATGTTATCTTTAGTAGGTTTTGACTTTACCAGATATCCCAGTTCTTCTGCATTTTTTAATATCATAAATCCCCTTACATTTTTAAGAAGACAATCCTTGACTAGCTTGACATTAACTTTATAAATATTATCACTCTCATGCATTTTTGCAAAAATTTCTTTTTTCTCTTCATCAGAAAAGCTTATATCTCCTGGAGAACTATCTTCATCAAGAGAAACACCCTCTATATCTACATAGTTTTCCAGATCTTTTATGTAAGCACTAACATCAGTTGCTTCTTCACCTTCATTTTTAATGTCTTCAACCAGCTGCTTTATATAGTCGAGACCATCAAACAACAAATCTATAATATCCTCATTAATATTAAGTTGCCCGTTTCTAACTTTATCCAGAATGTTTTCTATCTTGTGGGTCAAATCAGTTAAGTATTGAAACCCCATAGTAGCTGCCATACCTTTTAAGGAGTGGGCAGCTCTAAAAACTTCATTGATTAATTCAATGTTTTCCGGGTCCTGTTCAAGGGCCAGAACATTTTCATTTAAAATCCGGAGATATTCACTGGACTCATCAAAAAACATCTGTAAATAGTTGTTATCCATAACTCTAACAACCCCTCCTTTATGATTTTAAAACCCTGCTTACAGCTTCAAGAACCCTGTCGGGTTTAAAAGGCTTAACTACAAAGTCTTTGGCTCCGGCCTGAATAGCATCTAAAACCATGGCCTGTTGGCCCATTGCACTACACATTACTATTTTAGCATCTTTATCAATTTCAATTATTTTTTTTACAGCATCAATTCCATCCATTTCAGGCATGGTAATATCCATCATTACAAGGTCCGGTTTCAGCTCTTTATAAAGTTTTGCAGCATCAATACCATTTTCAGCTTCTCCGACAATTTCATAACCACCCTCGGTGAGTATATTTTTAATCATCATTCTCATAAAGGCGGCATCGTCTACTATTAAAACTCTTTTAGACATCATTTACCCTCCCCTGGCTCAAAAGAGTGTAATTCAGTATTGTTTAAATATATATTCGACAATATTGAGGAAGTTCCTGCATATTAATAACAAATTATCAGTATTAAGATAGATAAATAAAAAAAGTCCCCAAGGATAGAATCCTTTGAGGACTTTCTAAATAAGGGTTTAGGCCCTTAATTTTTCCAGTTCATCCAGTAGATAGTCATTAAGGATTTTTATATATGTTCCCTTCATTCCCAGAGAACGTGATTCAATTACACCAGCACTTTCAAATTTTCTAAGGGCATTAACAATAACAGAGCGGGTAATACCTACCCTGTCGGCAATTTTACTGGCTACCAGAAGCCCCTCTTTACCATCCAGCTCTTCAAATATATGCTCTATTGCTTCAAGTTCAGAGTAAGATAAAGTATCAATAGCTATCTGGACAGCCGCCTTTTTCCTGGCCTCTTTTTCTATTTTTTCACTTCTGGACCTGAGTATTTCCATACCAACAACTGATGAACCATATTCGGCAAGAACCAGGTCATGATCTGTAAACTCTTCATCATAACGGGCCAGAACCAGAGTACCTAACCTGTCACCGCCACCAATAACAGGAACTATTGTAGTTAATTTATTTTGAAACAGGCACTCTTCTCCATCTGTAAATACACAATTACCCTGTTTTTGTTTAATATTGGCCCTCGTTTCCTGGACACGCATTAATCCTTCATTGTAATCTTCAGGAAAATGTCCCTTTTCAATAACCTCTTCTTCCATAATATCACATTCAAAGTCACTGAGGAGACTATATCCTAAAATTTTCCCCTTCTTACTCGCAATATAAATATTACATTTTATAGCTTCCTTTAATACCTGGGCCATTTCTTTAAAATCTACTGGTTTTCCTCCAGTTCTTTGCAACAAGCGATTTATTTTTCTGCTTTTTTCTAACAATTGATCCATTTTTATCTACCTCCATTCTTATTATTTAGTAACCAACAACTATTACCTTATAAACTTTTCTTGTTGGTAGACTAATATTAGATACCCCATAACATGGATTTTAAAAATAAATAGTCTCAGGAAGCTATAAAATATACTTGCTTAAGTCTTTATCCTGTACAACATCAGCCAGTTGATTTCTAACATAGTCAACATCAATTGTAACCTCTTCAACATCCATGTCAGGAGCATTAAAGGAAACATCTTCAAGAAGTTTTTCCATAATAGTATGGAGCCTCCGGGCCCCTATATTTTCGGTCTGCTCATTAACCCTGTAAGCAAAATCGGCTATTTCCTCAATGGCCTCATCAGTAAATTTAATTTTAATTCCTTCTGTTTCTATAAGAGCTTCATACTGTTTAGTTAAAGCATTTTTAGGCTGGAGTAAAATTTGTTTAAAATGCTCGCGGGAAAGGCTTTTTAATTCTACCCGGATCGGAAAACGTCCCTGCAGTTCAGGAATAAGGTCAGAGGGTTTGGAAACATGAAATGCTCCAGCAGCAATAAAAAGGATATGATCTGTTTTCACAGCCCCATATTTGGTCATAACTGTAGAACCTTCAACAATAGGTAAGATATCACGCTGTACACCCTCCCTGGAGACCTCAGGGCCCTTGCCACTTTCCCGTCCGGCAATCTTATCTATTTCATCCAGAAAAATGATACCATCATTTTCAACCTTCTTTATGGCCTCTAAACTAACCTCATCCATGTCTATGAGTTTCTGGGCTTCTTCCTGTTTTAATATTTCCTTAGCTTCTTTAACAGAAACCTTTCTTTTTTTCTTTTGGGCCGGGAAAATATTACCGAACATATCCTGAAAATTTATACCCATTTCTTCAACCCCGGCTCCAGAAAAAACTTCAAACATCTGGGGATTCTGTGATTCAACTGTTATTTCAATAACCTGATCATCAAGTTGACCATTAACAATCCTTTTACGCAAGCGCTTTCTTCTTTCTTTTAAACTGGTGTAATTATCACTATCTACATCATCCAGGTTCTCTTCCCGGTCGGAAAACAATACTTCAAATGGATTTCTTCTCTTCTTGCCCGGAAGTGGTAAGATAATATCTACTATTCTATCTATAGCCAGGTCACGGGCCTTATGTTCAACATCCTTCATTTTTTCACTTTTTACCATTCTTATAGCTGTTTCGACCAGGTCCCTGACCATGGACTCAACATCACGGCCAACATAACCAACTTCAGTAAATTTAGTTACCTCTACCTTTATAAACGGGGCACTGGCAATCCTGGCTAGACGTCTGGCTATTTCTGTCTTACCAACACCCGTAGGGCCAATCATGAGTATATTTTTAGGAATAACTTCTTCCTGCAGATCAGATATTATCTTTTTTCTGCGGTAACGGTTTCTTAAAGCAATAGCTACTGCCTTTTTTGCTTCTTCCTGGCCTACAATATATTTATCTAATTTTTTTACAATTTGTCTCGGTGTCAGCTCTTCTTTCATACTTCACCCCCTCACCATCACAATTCTTCAACAACAATATTACCATTTGTATAAATACAAATTTCTGAGGCTATTTTCAAGGCCTCTCTGGCTATATCCTGGGCTTCAAGACCTGAATTATGTTTTACTAAAGCCCGGGCAGCAGCAAGAGCATAGGGGCCACCCGAGCCTATAGCAGTTACATCATCATCAGGCTCTATAACATCACCATTACCTGAAATCAGTAAAATTTTCTCTTCATTAGCAACCAGTAATAAAGCCTCAAGTTTCCTCAAAACTTTATCAGTTCTCCATTCTTTAGCTAATTCAACCGCAGCCCTCTCCAGATTACCATGATACTCTTCTAATTTTACCTCGAATTTTTCAAAAAGGGTGAAAGCATCAGCAGATGTTCCGGCAAAACCAGCCAGAATATTTCCTTTATATAACCTTCTAACCTTTCTGGCTCCACCTTTCATAATGGTATTACCCATGGTTACCTGGCCATCACCAGCCATGGCTGTCTTCCCCTTATATTTCACCGCAACAACAGTGGTTGCGTGAATATCACTAACCAACCTCATCCACCCTCTCCCGCTTAATTGTCAAATGATTCAAAATTGTTTTTTGATTCACTAATTTATATATTAACATAACCCCCCCTATGTGTCAAGAACCCTCCAGCAAAATATTAAAACAATCTTGTTAAAATAATGTTAACTTAATGTAAACCATATGTTAACATAAAACCTTTAAGATCTTCAAGGGCTCTAGTTCCTTTTTTTTCCTTGCGCTCTCTTTTGTTCCGTATTTTTATATCAAGGGGAGGAAATAAACCAAAGTTAATATTCATGGGTTGCAGCTTATCTTTGGCCGGATTTGATATATAACTACTTAAAGCCCCATGAGCTGTGGTTCTGGGAAATCTTAATAACTCTTTACCCTGTAACAGTCTGGCGGCATTTAAGCCGGCTATAAGTCCAGATGAGGCAGACTCAACATAACCTTCAACCCCGGTTATTTGACCAGCAAAAAAGATGTTCTCCTTATGCCTTAACTGGTAGCAAGAATTCAGTAATTTAGGTGAATTCAGGTAAGTATTACGATGCATTACACCATACCTGACTATTTCTGCATTTTCAAGTCCGGGTATCATATTTATTATTCTTTTCTGTTCTCCCCATTTTAATCTGGTCTGAAAACCGACCAGGTTATAAAGGGTACCCTCTGCATTATCCTGTCTTAATTGAACTACCGCATAAGGTTTTTCCTGGGTATTGGGATCAACTAATCCAACTGGTTTCAGGGGGCCAAAAAGCAAAGTCTTTTTACCCCTTTCTGCCAGAACCTCTATGGGTAGACATCCCTCAAAATACATATCTTTTTCAAAGTTATGGGGCTGGTGTCTTTCGGCTGAAACAAGGGCATTCCAGAATTCTTCATATTCCTCTCTGGACATAGGACAGTTTAGATAATCTCCCTTTCCATCTTCATAACGGGATGCCCTGAAAACCTTATTATAATCAATACTATCAGCTGTTATAATAGGTGCAGCTGCATCAAAAAAATAAAGATATTCCTCACCGGTTAATTTTTTTATTTCTTTAGTAAGTTTATCTGAGGTCAAAGGCCCGGTGGCAATAATTACAACTCTATCTTCAGGAATATCAGTTACCTCTTCGTTATGATAATGTACCCCGGGATGTTCTTTTAGCTTTTTAGTTATTTCCCTGGCAAACTCATTACGATCAACAGCAAGGGCCCTTCCAGCAGGTACCCTGTGTTTATCGGCAGTTTTAATTATTAGGGAATTGAGATGTCTCATTTCCTCTTTTAAAATACCCCCGGCATTGTGAAGGTGGTTTGCCCCCAGAGAATTACTACAGACAAGTTCAGCAAAAAAACCGGTATTGTGGGCCGGGGTTTTTTGTTCAGGTCTCATTTCGTAAAGATCGACCTCAACCCCTCTGTTAATCGCCTGCCAGGTTGCCTCACAGCCTGCGAGTCCTGCTCCAATTACTATCAATCTATCCATATATATTCCACCTCTTTATACTTCTTTCTTATAACCACACTCTTTGTTAATACAGAGATAATACCGGCCTTGCTTTTTTGAGTTCTTCTCTACCATAAGGCCACCACATTCAGGGCATTTTTCTTTAACTGGTTTATTCCAGACAACAAATTTGCAATCAGGGTAAGAACTACATCCGTAAAAAGTACGCCCTTTACGGCTTTTTCTTTGAACAAGCTCTCCCTCTTTACACTGAGGACATTTAACTCCAGTTTTAATAACATAAGGCTTGGTATTTTTACATTCAGGATAACCAGAACAGGCCAGAAATTTGCCATAACGACCATATTTTATTACCATATTCCTGCCACACTTTTCACATACTTCATCAGTTACCTCATCTTCAAGTTTAACTTCTTCCATTTCCTCACTGGCCTCTTTAAGTCTCCTGGAAAAATTGGAATAAAAATCTTCAAGCACATTACGCCATTCATCTTTGCCATCTTCTATCTTATCAAGCCTTTCTTCCATATGTGCGGTAAATTCTATGTCAGTTACATCAGGAAAATATTTTGATAACAGATCTGTAACTATAAAACCCAGTTCAGTCGGTTTTAACTGCTTACCCTGACGCTCCACATAGCCCCGGGAGATTATTGTTGAAATAATCGGAGCATAAGTACTGGGGCGGCCTATTCCCTCTTCTTCTAATGTTTTAACCAGGGTAGCTTCCGTATAACGTGGTGGTGGCTGGGTAAAGTGCTGTTCTGGCTTGATTTCCTTAACATCAAGTCTTTCAGACTTTTTAACAGGTGGTAATATGATGTCTTTTTTCTGACTGCTTGTGTTAACCCGTAAAAACCCCGGGAATATAATTCTGGATCCCTTTGCCCTGAAAATATATTTATCTCCTGCTTTTATCAATACTTTCACCTGTTTATACTGAGCTGGACTCATTTGACTGGCAACAAACCTTTCCCAGATCAACTTATATAACCTGTACTGGTCTTTGTTTAAATATTTTTTTACCTTACCTGGAGTACGGTCAACTGAAGTAGGACGAATAGCCTCATGAGCATCCTGGGAACCTTCTTTTGCCTTATATACCTTCACTTTATCGGGAATATATTTGTCCCCAAAAGCTTCTTTAATGTAGTCTAAAGCCTGTTTCTGGGCTTCTCTGGAGATTCTTGTACTGTCAGTACGTATATAACTTATAAGACCAGTGGTCCCTTCGCTACCCATATCTATTCCTTCATATAACTGCTGGGCCAGATACATTGTTTTTTTAGCAGAAAAGCCCAGAATCGAAGAAGCCCTCTGTTGAAGGGTACTTGTTGTAAAGGGTGGATTGGGGTTACGTTTCCTTGTTTTTTCTTTTATGTCACTTACAACAAATTTACTTTTATTTAAATCTTCTAAAATTTGTTTTGCTTCTTTCTCATTATTAATTTTGAATTTTTTACCTGAAATTCGGTACAGATCAGCTATAAAATCTTTATCTTTTTTATTAAATGAAGCAGAAATAGTCCAGTATTCTTCAGGTTCGAAAGACTCTATCTCTTTTTCCCGATTACATAACAATTTGACAGCAACTGTCTGAACACGCCCGGCACTTAAACCCCGTCTCACCTTTTTCCATAATAGTGGACTGAGTTTGTAACCGACAAGACGGTCAAGCAGGCGTCTGGCCTGCTGGGAATTAACCAGATTCTTATCTATAGGCCTGCGGTTTTTAAGGGCATTTTTAATAGCACTTTTAGTTATTTCATTAAATTCAATCCTTGGTTTATCTTCATCTATTTTCAAAGCCCGGGTCAGATGCCATGATATGGCTTCCCCTTCTCTATCAGGGTCAGTTGCCAGGAGAACATCTTTACTCTTTTTTACTTCCTTTCTTAATTTTTTTAATACTTTTCCTTTACCCCTGATTGTTATATACCTGGGTTCAAAACCTTTATCTATATTTATTCCCAGTTTGCTCTTGGGTAGATCAATAACATGGCCCATTGTTGCTTCCACTTTATATCCTTTTCCCAGAAACTTTGATATTGTTTTAGCTTTAGCAGGAGATTCAACAATTACCAGTGTATTATTACTTTTATTCCCCATGGGCGCACCTCCTATTAGACACCCGGTTTTATGTTATAACCGTTTTAATTTATATACTTGTGTCGATCATTATAATATATCTGAAATTCAGGTATTTCAGCTGTTATTGCCTCCAACTTGCTTGCATCTTCAACAAACTCTTTTAAGATATCCCATAAGTCCTTTATTTCATTAAAACCATTATAACTACCCTGGATAGTCTTTATTATCAACTCCTCATATTGTTCGGGAGGCAATATATTGAGCAGTAAAAGACGCCTGATAATACCCTGTAGTTTAACCGGAAGATATACCCTTTCCGGCCAGGTTAACAGTCTATTATATGTTGGAGAGCTTTCAACAACTGTCTTCTCAATCTTATCAGCGTCTATTATGTCCGTTGTTGAATATATTAATTCGAAAGCCCTGTCTATTTCCTCTATGCTATAGCCCATATTAATTAACTCATTTACCAGATGTTCTTCATTTAATTTCATATCATCATCATGGAGAAGTTTTTGTACCAAAAAACTTATAATTTCAATAACTGCCTGTTTCATATTTGATTAACAGGAATAACCTGTCTGCCTCCCTTCTCTTTCCAGGGTTGACACCTACAATTTCATAACTAATATATAATTATATTGGTTTTAAAAGATTTTGTAAACCCAAAAATGTATATTTTTTTCCCTGTTTAGGGGATATAAGTCCTTTTAATTCAAGATTTAAGAGAATTTTGTTAACCTGAGATGCGTCAAAACCTGTCAATGTAATAATCTGATTTATGTGTAAGTCTTCTCCTTGTAAAATTGAAACAACTTTTTTCTCCTCCGGAGATAAACTGCTATAATCTTCAGTTACCGTACTTTTATCTCCTGTATTTTTTCGATTATATGATTTTATTAATGGTTTTTCTGCCGTTGGCAGTGTGTTTAAAACATCGTCAACAGATGTTAGTACCCGGGCACCTTTCTTAATTAGATTGTTGGTCCCCTGACTCTGGGGACGGTTAATATTACCAGGTACAGAAAATATAAATTTTCCCTGCTTCCGGGCGTAATTGGCAGTTATCAGGGAACCACTTCTATTGGAGGCTTCAACCACTATTACCCCTTCTGCCAGCCCGCTTATAATTCTATTTCTCCTGGGAAAATTACTGGCAAGGGGTCCGGTCTCAGGGGTAAGTTCACTTAAAAGATAACCAGAATCAGTCACCAGACCAGTCAGTTTTTTGTTTTCGGGTGGG
Source organism: Halothermothrix orenii H 168 (assembly GCF_000020485.1). GTDB lineage: Bacteria > Bacillota > Halanaerobiia > Halanaerobiales > Halothermotrichaceae > Halothermothrix > Halothermothrix orenii. The sequence continues at coordinate 809,798 of NC_011899.1, read as the reverse complement.
TATATCCTATTTAAACCTGTTCCCAGGACAGCAATGGTCCTGCCCCCGACCTTTAAAGCACCCTTATGGGCACAGGTATCAATTCCCCTGGCAAATCCACTGATAATGGCAAACCCCCTACCGGCCAGACTATAGGCCAGGTTTCTGGCAATATTACATCCATATCGGGTAGCCCTCCTCGAACCTACAATGGCAATGATTCTTTCATTATTATCATATTTCCCTTTATAATAAATAACAGGGGGTGGTTTACTAATATCTCTTAATTTATCTGGATAATTGTTATCAAATATGGTCACATATTTAATATTATTTTTAGCAAGATTCTCAAGTATATTTTCAATATTAATTTTTTTTCTCTGCTTAACAATCTTTTCAGCAAGTTTGTTAATTCCATTAACCTGTTTCAATTCTTTTTCACTGGCCTGCCATATTGAAGAAGCACTTCCAAAGTAATTCAATAAATTCTGTATTCTAAGAATACCCAGTCCATTTATCATTGTAAGGGCTAATAAATATACTCTTTCTGGCATTTTATCCCCATCCTTAGATTGTTTTATATAATATTCATTAACATGTTTAAAAATACCTGCAACTTCCTCCATTTTTTGGTACATTTTCATTAATGGTAGTTTATTTAATCAAAAACTATATAAATATTTTTATGAAATTAATTTTAACTGAAAAACCGCAGTAATATTACTGCGGTTTAGTGTGATTTAGCTACTACCACCAAGGCCTTTATCATATAAATCCCTGGGAACAAAAGTCTTACAACAACTCTGGTAGCATTCTGTTATTGGAGACAGGCCTTTTTGACTAACAATCTGGTTTGTCTGTTCTACATCCATTTCATTGGGTAACTCCCGGGCAAAATCATCACTGACAACCAGTATTTTCTCGGCAACACATAAATTGGGCTCTGCAAACCATTTACAATTTTCAACTGTACAGTGAACATGTGTCTTCTGTGGTATAGAAATCAACCCTTTCTACTTAGATTTATTTTTATTTTATAACCGATTCAACCTGGTTATTCTCCTATTTTAAAAATCTTAAATTTATCATAATATAATTAAATACAGTCTATAGTATTGTAAAAATATTTCAAACAATTTGTTTCAATCATAAATTTATGTTATTATATAGCTAACATTGGTATATCACAATCAGGGGGGAGGATAATTAATGAAATATAGGCAATTTGGCAAACTTAACTGGAAGGCATCTGCTCTCGGTTTTGGGGCAATGAGATTACCAACTGTTAATAATGACAGCAGCAAAATTGATGAAAATAAGGCAATCGAAATGATTAGATACGCGATAGACAATGGTGTTAATTATATTGATACTGCCTGGCCCTACCATAAAGGTAATAGTGAAATTGTAGTTGGAAAGGCCCTCAAAAATGGCTACCGTGATAAAGTTAAACTAGCAACAAAATTACCGTCATGGTTAATTAAAAAGGAAGAAGATATGGATTTTTATCTGGATAAGCAACTAAAAAAACTACAGGTTGATTATATAGATTTTTATCTTCTTCATGCCCTTAACAGAAAACACTGGGAAAATTACAAAAAACTAAATGTTTTTAAATGGATTGAAAAAGTCATATCCCTGGGTAAAATTAAATATATTGGTTTTTCTTTTCATGATGATTACAATTTATTTAAAGAAATAGTAGATGCTTATGACTGGACCTTCTGCCAGATTCAATACAACTATCTGGATACAGACTTTCAGGCCGGTAAAAAAGGTTTAAAATATGCTTCTAAAAAAGGCCTTGCTATTGTAATCATGGAACCTTTACGTGGTGGTCAGCTTGCTGGAAAACAACCTACTCCTGTCCATGAAATCTGGAATACCAGTCAAATAGATAGAACACCTGTCGACTGGGCACTACAATGGTTATGGAATCAGCCCGAAGTTTCAGTAGTATTAAGTGGAATGAGCACCCTTGAACAGGTCAAAGAAAATATTACAAGTGCTGATAAGTCAGGTATCAATGCACTCAGTAAAGCTGAATTAAATACAATTAACCAGATAAAGAAAGCCTATGAGGAATTATCTCCTATAATGTGTACTGGATGTAATTATTGTATCCCCTGTCCTCAAAATGTTAATATACCGGGCAACTTTTCTCTGTACAACAATGCCCATATTTATAATGATTTTGAAAATCAGAAAAAAGTATATAATAAATGGGATGAAAGTGCTAAGGCAGGAAATTGTGTAGGCTGTGGCCAGTGTGAAAAAGCCTGCCCCCAGAACTTGCCCATTATAAAACTTTTGAAGAAGGTTGATGCATACTTTAGTTAGTGCATACTTTAATAGTTAACTATATATTTTTATACTTTAATAGTTAACTATATATTTCTGTGTTTAAATTTATCATATAGAAAAAAAGGAGCTCCAGGATATTCTGGAGCTTTTCTATACCAGAGAAAAAGTCCGTATAAAATTCCTTTCAGATAATTTTATATAAGTTTAAGTATATTTAAAAAGAATATACCTTTAACGATTTTCATCATATTTGATATATAATTTTATGTATAGTTGTTATATATTAGTCATTATATGAAGCTATTACTTCTTCAAGTAAATCCCGGGCTTTTGTTACTATTTCAGGATTATTGGTCTTGGCCCCCTTGAATTTCCTCTGTTTTTCATCATCATGGACACCAAATCCATCAAGGTCATATGCTACCATCATTGCTTTTCCAATAGGTTTAGTTATTACTAAAAACCATTCCCGGGTCAACTTATGTCCTTCCGGGAGATAGATAAAGTCAATGTCAGGGTGTTTTGGCAGGTCATCATCTTTTTCCCCAAATATATAAACTTTATTAACATTATCAGCTATTTTAAGAAATCTATCCCATATATCACGGGCCCTTGAAACCTTCTGAAACCCTGCATAAACATTGGCCCGGGATGGTTTCCTTAATAAAACCTGCTCCATTATATAACACATTCTTTCCAGCTGGGGAACTCTACTCTCAAATTTCAGTGAAAAACTGTTTAACTCACTATCGTCAGTACCCCCGTCCAATTTTTTTACTCCACCTTCAAGTTTAGTAAAAATTTCTTCATACAGTGATAATTCTTTCATTTAAATATCCTCCTCCCCTTCTAATGGGATTTATGACAAACATATTTCAGTTTGTGTTATTTCCATTTTATATCACATTCTGTGTTTTTGCAAGTAAATTAATTTACAATCCTATAAATTGTATATGATAAACATCACATCTAACAAAATTTCTATGTTATAATGTATTTATAAAACATTATTGATAAAGAAAGGTGACCAGTATATGGATACTTTTGCTTCCAGGTTAAGATCATTACGAAAGGAAAAAAAACTAAGACAAAAAGATCTTGCCGGAGCATTGGGGGTAGCTCAAACTACCATAGCTAATTATGAACAGAACTTAAGATTTCCCAATCAGGATATTTTAAACAAGCTGGCAGATTATTTTAATGTTTCTATAGATTACCTTCTAGGAAGATCCTGTCTCCGTCAGCCGACAAATTTTACCTCTTTCAAAAATAACCACATTACAGGGGAGAATATTAATTACTCTAAAATCATAGACTCCTATATTAATTATATTTTAAATGGTAACCAGGAGTCTGCCAGAAATCTTATTTCAAAAACAGTAGTTCAGGGAGCAACTATTAAGGATATATATTTAAAGGTCCTGGAAAAGGCTTTAAAAAAAATAGGTTATTTATGGGAATTAAATAAAATTGATATTTCCGATGAACGACTGGCATCAATGACAACTCTCCAGATAATGTCTCAGTTAATGTGTATGTGTTCACCAGGTGGTAAATTGAAATATAAAGCCCTGTGTCTGTCCGCCTATGGGGAATCCCATACTATAGGTATTAAAATGATTTCTGACCTGCTATATATAAAGGGTTTTGATGTTTTTTATCTCGGAGGAAATTTACCCACCAGTAGTGTCATTAAGGCTATAGATTCTTTCAGGATTGACCTGTTAATGATTTCAGCTACCATGAATAATGTTTCAGAATCGGTTAAAAACCTGGTAAATGCAGTCAGAACCCATTCATCCCTGAAACATATAAAAATAATGGTCGGAGGACAACTTTTTAACAATAATAAAAGCCTCTTAAAGGAGCTGAAAATAGATGGTTATGCTGAAAATGCCGACATTGCTGTAAAAACTGCTATAAGTTTGTTAAATAAATAAATAAATCCCCCACTTCATTCATCGGGGGAATAAAAACTAATCTGTCAGAAAATCAAGGATATTTATAAGGGTTTTCGTATCTCCTTTGTAAAACTCTGTATAACGGCAGTTTGTACAGGTGATAGCTGTAAACCTTTTATTCTGGACATCAAAGATTTTAGCGAAACCACCACCGGTTGCCCTTATCTCATCTTTTTCATACTCCTGACAGCCGCATTTAGGACAGGTAAATGATTTATTCATATATTTCCTCCTTCCATCTTTTTCTCCAGGTTTTCTACTCTTATTAATCCCTATGGCAAATACTATTTTTTTATCAAGTAAATACTTTTTTAAAATGGAATTGATACAAACAGGTTATAGATTTAATCCATTAAATCTTAATATTAAAGTTTAAATGGTATAATATACTCCAGGAAAATACCTTTCCCAGAAATTTTTATTAGTATCTAATTCCGGTTCAAATTCTTCAAGGGATTTAAAGTCAAGTTCTGCCATAACAATCTCCTCAGAATCCCAGGTATCTGCTTCAGCAATGACACCAGTCTTATCGGGTGTAAGCTCAAGGGGGGCATAAATTCCAGCCTGGCCCGTTAACCTGAAACCTAAAAAATCACCTACCAGGGCACTTTTTATTCCAAAAACGGGTGTTTCCTGAACCCGGGCCCATATTCCCCGCATAGCTGTCCAGTAATTATAATCAGGATCAGGATTAGCAATAGGAATGGTAACAAGATGAGCCCCTTTCTGCCACGCAATCCTGAAGGTTTCAAAATAGGTTGCATCCATACAGATGGGGATAGCCACTTTACCAAAGTCTGTAGAAAAAACGTTAATTTTATTCCCAGGCTTAACCCCCCAGTCTGCTTCAAGGGGTAGTAAATGATTCTTTGTCTGTTCACCAATTAACGTACCATCAGGGTCAAACAGATAACTGATGTTATACAGCTTATTATCAACACCCGGTATTAAACCACTACCGGTCATAATATAAGTACCATAATATCTGGCCAGCTCAGAAAATACACTTCTGGAAATATCCTTTATGACATTACCTAAAAGGATCAGAACATCTTCTAATGTCAGGTCAATATCATTATTCTGTAACATAGTATCTATATCTACATTTTTGCCATCTGCAAAACCAGGCAAAATACCTGATAGTTGCATTAGATTGTGTTCAGGACATACAACAAATTCTGCCCCATTCTCCACAGCAGTTCCAATCATCTGATTCATCTTTTCGATAAAGTCAAAGGGGTCTTTATATAACCTGGCCCTTAATTGAAGTGCAGCAACTTTTACCCTTTTACTTTTATCCCTTTCAGGCCCTTTTTTGACCTTTTTACCCCTTTTATTTAAATATCTCCTTATTTTACGGGAAGTTGTTCCCCAGGTAATATATTTTAAATAAAAGTTAGTAATAATTGATTTAATATCCACTATCTATCACCTTTCAAACTTAACTTATCTATACCACTTAATTGATATAACCCGGGATTCAATTCCTTTCTTAATGGATATTTATATCTAATCTCTTCTAAATCACTGTAATTTAATGAAGTTATATAGATATCAAAACCTTTTATCTCAGATAGCTGTTTATTTAAGAATTTTATATATAAAGGTGGATTTAATGCATATTCTTTAGAACTGACCTTAACACCCTGTGGTGGTATTAATCCAGTCCTGTATGGTGTTACCTCACATGGTGCGTGTATTAATGAATAACCCCCCACACTCCCCTCCAGGGCAAAAAACTGATTCTGCTGAACCTGTGACCATATACCAGATATCTGCTTCCAGCAATTATTATCTTTTAAGTTATTAGTATAGATAACAATATCTACCCCTTCAAGGGCTAAAAATCTACCAACTTCAGGATACCAGCAATCAGCACCTGTAATAAATCCTATATTCCCTATTTCAGAACGATAAATATTTATTTCCTGACCACGCTGGATATGTCTTTGTTTATCGTTATTATCCAGGAAAATTTGTCTTTGTTTTAAACATATTTGTCCCCCGGGGTCAAAAAGAATAGCCGTTTTATAGTATTTATCTCCATCTACTTCAAGGTAAGTCCCCGGTGAAAAATAACATGAATTTCTTCGGGCAAAATTACTTGATAACTCCCTTATTTTTTTATTAAAATCCTTTATTTCGGTATCATCAGATAGGTTCCTCAAATTATCTGGTTTCTGGAATACTAATAAAACAAGGGAATTTTCTATGATATTCCTAGAAACATCTTTAACCCTCTCAAAAATGTTTTCTATATTTTCATATACTAAACTTTTAATTATAGCTACACCAGTGTTCATTATAAAACTGTCACCATCCCTGATTACCAATCTAAGTTTAATTTAGATTAGTCACTATTCAAACTCAAAATGAAATACCTGAAAAAACAATAATTATATTTTCAGGTATATATTAATTTATTTAACTCTTTTTTTTACTTTATTTATACTCAATTCAGGATACATCCTTTTAAATTTCCTTTCAAATACTTTTTCAATAGATTCAATTAGAAACACTATTTCCTGTTCCTTTAAAATATTAATAACTTCTTCCGGGGCTGAAGGCTCTTTAGCAATTTTTATTAAATACTCTATCCCTTCATAACCCATATCCAGTAAAGCCTGGGCTGCTGCCGCCCTGACTACACCGCTCTGATCTGTTAGCCTTTCATATAATCTGGGGGCTACCGAGGTAGCCTTCAATTCACCTAGTTTATAACAGGCCTGGCTACGAACACCCCAGTTCTCATCATCCAGACATTTTGCAATTTCTTGAATTATCTTCTTATTATTACTGAAATTAGCCAGGTTTTTTATTGCAGCAGTTTTTACATCCGGGTTATCAACCTCAAGCTGGTCTACCAGGACCCCAGTGAAGTCTTCTTCAGGAAAAGCCCCCATAATATTAATACACCATATTTTAATTGTATTATCTGATTCATATATAAATTCCTCTAATTTTCGGGCAGCTTCTGGACCGAACTTCAAGAAGGCCTTTTCCAGAAATTTCAGGGTTTTAGCATCAGAAACACAGCTTACATATTCAATTAACGTATCCACAACCTTATCTGTTTTAAGTGTAGCAAGATGGTTTATGGTTGTCTGAACAATATCAGAATTTTTTTCATATAAATATGTAACCAGATAATCGATAGCCTGAGGAGTAGCCAGCTTTGTGAAAATTGATATAGTCAATTTGACCTGGTCTATATCTGGCTCATCTTCATGAACACGGTCAAATATTTTTTTCACTTCCCGGGGATTAGAAAGGTATTTTTTAATTTTAATATACTTTCCCGATGATATATTTTCAGGACTAAGTAAGTAATCAACAACCTCCAGGGGACTATTCCCCAATTTTTTCAGGGCCTTATCTGGATTTCTTTCCAAGAGTTTGAGTATCTTTTTTGTCTGATAATTAATGTTATTAGTCCTTTTAATTAAAAATAAGGAGAAAATAATAACAAGAATAGCACCGATAATAATTAAAATCACTGTTATGTCTAATTGTACTAAATTAATTTTATTAAGATAAAAATTTATTTTATATAATATTTCCTCCATACTTAACCCGCTCCTTATCGTTTATAATTACTAATTTCAGCAAAAAAACAAATAATCCTGCATTTTAGAGAAAAAAGTACTAAAAAGTAAACAAAAAAGGTTTTCTCCACAGTCATGGAAAAAACCCAGATATTTATAACATTTGTATTTATAAAATTTTTTATAATAACAGTAAACTTATGGCCATTACAGCCATACCTGCTATGAAGCTGTATATCTCCTGATGACCCTGACCATACCTTCTTGAAGCTGGAAGAAGTTCATCTATTGAAATAAATACCATTATTCCCGCAACCAGTCCGAAAATAATACCAAGGACAGTATCAGATAAAAATATTTTAAAAAAAGCATAACCTATTAAAGCTCCTAAAGGTTCTGATAACCCTGACATGAATGAGTATATAAAAGCTTTCTTTTTGTTACCAGTAGCATAATAAATGGGGACTGATACCGAAACACCTTCCGGAATATTATGTATTGCAATAGCAACAGCAATAGACACCCCGACCGTAAGGTCTGACAATGATGAGGCAAAGGTTGCTATACCCTCCGGAAAGTTATGTATTGATATAGCCACGGCAGAAAGAAGCCCCATTTTCTTTAATGAAAAATCATTATTAACATTTTCTTTTTTTATATTTATAAGTTCTCTTTCTTTTCTAACCTGATGTGGGTTCTCATGTTCGGGCACCATATTGTCAATAATGGCAATTATTAATATCCCTGTAAAAAAAGATAAAACCGCTAATATCTGGCCCGTTTTACTACCATGGACCTTTATTAAAGTTTCCAGGGCTCCATTAAACAATTCTACAAAAGAAACATAAACCATAACTCCGGCTGAAAAACCCAGAGATATCGAAAGAAATTTAGTATTAGTTCTCCGGGCGAAGAGGGCCAGAGCACTCCCGATTCCAGTTGATAGACCAGCAAATAGTGTAATTATAAAGGCAGGTATTACGTTTTCTATTATAATCACCTTCTTTATTTTATGTTAGATTATAACTCATAAATATCAGAGAATTCCAGATTAATTCTGTCTATTAACTCTTTGGATTTTTTTCTGGTATTTTCGCATAGGTTATTTGATACCTGAAAAACAGGAAGTTTAATAATAAAAGTACTACCTTTACCGGGTTTGCTTTCTATACTTATACTACCACCATGTAATTCTACCAGTGATTTTGTTAATGACAAACCAAGACCCGAACCTTCATTATTCCTTCTGAAAGACTTATCAACCTGGCGAAAACGTTTAAAAATATAGTCTTGCATCTCTTCAGGTATTCCAATACCGGTATCCTTAACAATTATATTAAGTGATTGTCCCCGGTCCTTTATTTCTACAGTTATTTTATCACCTTCTCCGGTAAATTTGATAGCATTTGAGAGAAGATTATATAAAATTCGTTCTATATCAAATGGATCACAGGCTATAATCTTCTCATTAACATTTGTATTAAACACTATTTTCCGTGTTTTATTATTAATATGTCCTTTTACTGAATTAACGGCGGATTTTACTATTTTGACAATATCACAGTTACATATATTTAATTGATAGGAATTAGCGTCTATTTTTGTAATATCCAACAAATTAGTAATTAATCTTAAGAGTCGATAACTATTATGAGTAATAGTTTTTAAATAACTTTTAATTTTATCTTTCTTCAGTGGATTTTTATCTAAAGACCATTCAATCAAATGCAGGGCTGAAAAAATTACATTTAAGGGTGTTTTAAATTCATGGGACAGGTTGGCAAAAAACTCAGTACGTAGTTTATTATACTCCAGCTCTTCTTCAAGCAATTTTTTATCCGTAATATCAAGCCCGGAACTTAACACTCCCCTGATCTGCCCCCGCTCATCTTTTAAAACAGTGTTTTTCCATAAAATTGTACGCCTGGTATTGTCTCTGGTAACTACCTGATGTTCAAAATTGTTTCCGTTATTGCATCCACATGTAACTATATTTTCCAGTGTTTTTCTTACTCTCTCTCGGTCATCTTTATAAACAAAATTAGTTACCCATTCCTTTCCAATAATTTCTTCTTCCTGATAACCCAGGACCTCACAACCTTTTTTATTGATCAGGGTTATCTTTCCCTCTTTATCGATAAAAATAAAGATAGCCTCAGTAATATCGAGTATTTTATTTTTTTCATTTTTTAGTTTTTTATTAGCCTGATTTAACTTATAAAAAAGGGTCTCAAAGGGTTTCTTTAAACTGGTAACAGAAACAGACTTATATATGAGATAAAAGGAAACAAGTTTAAACAAATGGCCCAGGATATTTCTAAACCCGTATGGATTAAGATATGATGCCAGTAATAACTCTGACATAAAAGTGAAAACCAGTGACAAAAAGAGTAGTCTGTATACACTTGAACTAAACCAGGAAGAACTTTTTTTAAGTACAATTATAGATAAAAGTAAAATAAATGAAATTGCATATTCTGTAATAACTTTAAAGTTAGTTAGAGAATTATTATGGTAACATAACGGAAATAATTCATAAAATAATAATACCAGAAATAGAACTGATATAAAAATATATCTAATAAAAAATCTATACTTTTTAAAATTATTAGTATTACTATTAACAAAAGCAAAAGAAACCAGTAAAGATATACTTTCAATCAATCTGGCAACAATCCAGAATTGTATACATAAATTAATATCATATTCTGGAAATATTCCCAACCCCTGACAGCTTGTCATATGTAACAGGTCAAAGAAGGCGACAAAACCATAGGCAAGACCAAGAAATTTAAAATAATTATTTTCACCTATTTCAGTAGTGGCAAAAGCAATTATAAATACATTGGAAGCTGTAATTATGGTTAAAAGTTCAACTACACTGTGAAAAAAGATATAGTTATAAAAACTTGCCAGGAAAAGTATGATAAAAAGTAGTATAAAGGGCAGATCTCCTACATAAAATTTACTTTTAATCATAAAAACCCCCTCCGGTGCAAAAAATACAGCTTCTCTAAAACAATTAATATAATTTACGGTCAAGAGTTCTGTACTGGATTGCTTCTGCAATATGTTCCCTTTTTATATCGATACTACCGGATAAATCAGCAATGGTCCTGGAAAGTTTTAGGATCCGATCATAACCCCGGGCACTTAATCCCAGAGAATCTATGGCTTTATTTAATAAATCCCTCCCTGTACTGCCAATGTGGCAGTATTTTTTTAAATGTTTACCCTTTAATTGAGAATTAAGACTAAATGATTCCTGTTTATACCTTTCAATTTGGATTTTATAGGCACTATTTACCCTCTCTCTAATCCGGGCCGATGGCTCACCTTTACTTTCACCTGTAATTTCATCAACACTCAGGTTGGGAACCTCTACATGAATATCTATTCTATCCATCAAAGGACCGGACACTTTGGAACGATACCGGTTTATCTGTGGAGTTGTACACCGGCATTCATGCCGGGTATCACCATAATATCCACACGGACAGGGGTTCATGGCAGCTACAAGCATAAATCGAGCCGGAAAAGTAGCACTCATACTTGACCTGACTATAGTAACCTTGCCTTCTTCCAGGGGTTGTCTTAATACTTCCAGTACATCCCTCCTGTATTCTGCCAGTTCATCCAGAAACAAGACCCCATGGTGGGCAAGACTTACTTCACCGGGTTCCGGTATCCTTCCCCCACCAATCAACCCCGCTGTTGATATACTGTGATGGGGTGACCGAAAGGGTCTTCTTGATATTAGTCCATATTTATTACTATTAAGCCCCTGAACACTGTATATCTTGGTTAATTCCAGGGCACTTTTTTTATCTAAAGGAGGCAAAATAGTTGTTATTCTCCTGGCAATCATTGACTTCCCGGTACCGGGTGGCCCGATCATGAGAACATTATGACCACCGGCTGCTGCAATCTCCAGGGCCCGTTTTGCTTCCTGCTGACCTTTCACCTCACTGAAATCTATATTATATTGTTTTTCAAATTTCCTTTCATTCTTTTTATTAATGGTTAAATTCGGTTTGTGGCCTGTTTTAAAATAATTAATAACATCCTGCAGGTTATAGACCCCGATAACCTTAAGACCACCAATCAAAGAGGCTTCTGGTACATTGGAAGCCGGAACTATAACCCCTTTTAATCCTTCTTCCCTGGCCTTTACTACCATTGGCAGGACACCGTTTACAGGTCTGACCTTACCGGTGAGTGATAATTCACCGATAACCATATATTCTTCTAGACTGGTTTGTGGTACTATTTGAATAGCAGCCAAAATTCCCAGGGCAATAGGTAAATCAAAGTGGGGCCCACCCTTTTTTAAAGCAGCAGGAGCCAGATTAATAATAATTTTTTTGATAGGAAATTCATAACCAGAATTCTTTATTCCGGCCCTGACCCTCTCCCGTGACTCCCTCACAGCTGTATCCGGAAGACCAACTATATCAAAAGAAGGAAGCCCCCTTGATAGATCTACCTCGACCCTGACCTTTACTCCGTTAATACCTTTAAGTGAAGCACTTATAACTTTAGCTAACATTAACTTCTCCCTTCTACCTATCCCTTTCTCCTTTTTAAGAAAATAAACTAGAAGGCGTTTTTAATATGTTTTAAAAAACCCCTGTTATTTTTAACAATAATAGATATAACATCAAACCTTATCTGGTACTTATTTATCATATTACTTTTTAAATAATGCCTGGCTACCTTTCTTATTTTTTTCTGCTTATCAAAATTAACTGCACAGGCTGGAACACCGTATGCAATACTTCGCCTTGTCTTGACCTCTACAAAAACGAGAAAATTATTATCAATAGCAATAATATCTATTTCTCCGATCAGGCAACGGTAATTTGTTTTAATAACTTGATAACCTTTAGATTTTAGATACCTTACTGCTTTCTTTTCTCCCCAGTCCCCAAGTTCCCTGTTTTGCAAAATATTTACCCCACATTCTTTCCATTTACTTCTATATTCGCCATTAGTTGGCCTATTCCTGCATTTCTTCTTATAAATTTTACTTATTTTTACCTTTAAATTTAAAATCAATTATTTTATTTTTTCTAACTTACATTATTCAGCCATTTTTCTATTCTCTCCCGATGGGTCTTTATTTTAAGATTAAAAACAGGTATTCCGTAATAACTGGCTATAGAAATCACCTGACCGGTTCCACCGGTTTTTTCAGTCCTCTGTGTATCTGATAAACAGCCGTCTTCTGTCCAGCATAAAACAAAACTACTTTTTGTTTTTAAATCTTTTCCCAGAACCTGATAAGTATCCCTTATAAAAAGTTTTTTTGACCTGTCATCAAGTCTATCAAAGGCAGGATGATATTTCCGGGCGACAAAGATAGCTGTATTATAGTTTTTAAGTTCAGGTGTAACAATATATCCCTCCCCATTTTTATTTCTAAACCCCTTCCAGGGTAGATAAACTTCCATTTTACCACCGACATCTATTACTCCATATTCAAAGGCGTCATCTGCCCCGGGCGAGCCACCACTCCTTAATATATAACCTTTTTTTGCTAGTTGAGTTGATACCTGATACATCAGGTCCTTTATATCCTGTGGTGTTTTTCTACTACCTATTCCGGCATAATATCTTAAAGTACCTCTTTCCATGTAAACCACTCCCTGTACATACATTTGTTCGTATTATTTTATCATATTATCCATATTTTTTAAAGTTATAGTAGTACATTTTCTTTATAGAAAATTCTTAATTATAATAAAATACTAATGTTGAAAACTACTTTATATTCAAATACCAATGATTTCTTAAATCTGTTTATCAAGATTTTAAGGCTCAAAATGAACAAATTACCCTTCGACCATAATCATTTAAAAAAGTGAATCTCTTTATACTGGAAATCATATTTAAAAAACACCTGTGAATAAAATCTGGATATTAAAAAACCCCCTGTAAAGGGGGAGTTTATGGTCATTAAATCCTCTTTTTCTTTTTCAAATACTGAATAAGGGGATATCCAAGGAGGAAGACAACTACAGCCTCACTCAATGATATTGTTATAACATTTAACCAGTAAGGAAGTTCAAAAAAAATGTGAAGATAAATACTTATCAAGAATCCATTGAAAACAATGGGACTTAAATAGGCTAAGATACTATCACGGAAATAATAGGTAAAATAGGCTGCAATCAAGGTTACCAGGCTGCCACCTATAATATCAACCAGACCCAGCCCTCCAATTATATTTGAAACTAAGACCCCGATAAAAAGGGCCGGTATGGCTTCTGGGTAAATAATCGGTAATACAGTCAGGGCCTCAGCAGCGCGAAATTGAACCGGACCAAAACTAACAGATTGGAGAAAAAATGTAACAACTATATATAAGGCACTAATTATTGCTCCACGGGCTATCATTTTTGCTTTCATATTATAACCCCCTTATTTTAGTATATCAATACTGAATATATTTTAGTATCCAGTGTGTTTTTTATTTTTATTCACTGTAACATATAAAATTAATATAATAATACATGTAGTTATAATAACTATAGTAAAGTTTCTGTGCCTTAATATTAATTAATGATAATATATGCCCGGGTGAAAAACATATAGTCAACTTTTAAATAATAATATTTATTTAATCTCCCGGTATCTGTTCCGGTAAATATTTCTCAAATAATCAAGTTCTCTGTCACTAATACCTGTTAGCCTGTCTATATCTTTTCCTATTTGAATAAGTTCATCTTCTGAAGTAGCTTTACGTAGTCTTTCCTTATATGTTAACAGGCAGTATTCCCGTACCAGGGAAAATGAATAGCGATGAATAGGGGATGGTCCGTATGCTTTTAGGGCCTCAATATGTTCCCGGGTACCGTAACCCTTATTATTAATAAATCCATACTCAGGGTATTTTTTATGTAATTTGTCCAGGATCCTGTCCCGTGTCACTTTGGCAATAATTGAAGCCGCTGCAATAACATTAACCTTATTATCACCATCAATAACTGCCTGTTGTTTAATATTCAGTTCCGATAGTTTATTTTTTCCATCAATTAATATATAATCAACAGGACATGAAAGGCTATCAAGGGCCTTTTTCATAGCCTTCAGGCTTGCATTAAGGATATTTAATTTATCTATATCCTTATTATCGACAATACCAACCCCGATTGAAAGAGCTCTATCGTATATCTCTTCAAACAGAGTTTCCCTCTCTTTTGCAGTTAGTTTTTTAGAATCATCGAGTCCTAAAACTTTGGTTTCCGGTTTAAAAACAACTGCTGCGGCCACTACAGGACCAGCCAGAGGCCCACGACCGGCCTCATCAACCCCGGCAATAAAGTGGAAACCTTCTTTAAAAAGGTTGTTCTGAAGACTGTTCATTTCTTCCCAGCGCCTTTTTATCTCCTGTTCTTTTTCCCTAATTCTTTTATAGCGGGTAGCCAGCTTTTTTACACCTTTTCGGGGATCTTCTTCAAGCTTTTTAATTATGTTATCATCAACCTTAACCTTTTTGAGGTATAAATCAATTTCCTTAATTGTTAACTCACTAAAATCCACCTATATCAACTCCGGTTTTTCAAGGGTAATTCGACCCATCTTACCACGTCTGAAATCATTTAAAATAATCTCACTGGTTTTGTGTCTATCAATCTTACCGCCACTCATGTAACAACCACGCTGCTTCCCAATCAATTCAACAATGTCATAGGGGTGTAATCCTTCATAAATTCCTATATTATAAGTCTTTTCCAGTATTTCAGAATCTATATCCATAAGGTAACAAACAAGCTTATATGCTGCTGTTTCTTTATCATAGTTATTTTCATCAATAGCCCCGGTAATAGCGAGTTTATGACCTGTCTCTTCATCTTCAATTTTTGGCCACAGTATACCGGGAGTATCAAGTAACTGAACACCCTTCCCGAGTTTCAACCATTGTTTTCCCCGGGTTACCCCTGGCCTGTTACCGGTTTTAACCCGGTTAGAACCGGCCAGAATATTAAGAAAGGCAGATTTACCAACATTGGGTATTCCAATTACCATTATTCTTACCGGTCTCTGCTGTCTCCCTTTTTCTTCAAGAACTTTATTAATCCTCTCCCCTTCATTTCTCAGAAGCCTCTTTAATTCTCCAATACCCTCACCGGTGATAGAATTAACCCCCATCACCGGGTAACTTCTCCGGAAATAGTCAAGCCAGGTTGAGGTCAAATCAGGATGAGCCAGGTCAATTTTATTTAATACTATGACCCGCTTTTTGTTATCCAGTATAGAATCAATATCGGGATTTTTACTGCTGGCCGGAATTCTGGCATCAAGTACTTCTACCACAATATCAACCAGTTTTAGATTTTCTATTAATACCTTTCTGGCCCTGGCCATATGACTGGGATACCATTGAACCAATTTGACCACTCCTGTTTGATAAAATAAAAGGGGGTCAGGAAAAACTCCCCACCCCTTAAACTTAATCTCTTTTTTCTTTTATCCTGGCAGCCTTTCCTTTTCTTTCTCTCAGGTAATAAAGTTTGGCCCGATTCACGTCACCACGACGGACAACTTCAAAGCTTGCTATTTTAGGAGAGTGGACAGGTAAAGTCCTTTCAACTCCAACTCCATTGGAAACCTTACGAACAGTAAATGTTTCCCGGACACCGCCTCCCTGCCGTTTGATGACAACACCTTCAAAAGGCTGCAAACGTTCTTTACCACCTTCAACTACCTTAATCATCAAACGAACAGTATCTCCGGGCCAGAATTCAGGAATATCGTCCCTCATCTGCTCCTTCTCAATCTCACGGATAATATTCATATCTTTACCTCCTTTCCTGCCAGTGTTCATATACCTTCTCCGGTATAGAGGAACACCCGGAATTACACAAATGGTATTATATCATATTAATATTAAAAAGACAATAGATTTTATTCCCACCAGGGATCACATAAAAGTCTATCAAGTATAATAGAGGCTGCACTTCTAACGGACAGGTGATTAAATTCACCACGTCCATAAATAGGTTCTAAAATATAGTCACATTTGTTTATAGTCTCTTCAGTCAAACCCCATCCTGTGCCGAAAATTATTAAGTAAGGGTCAGGTGAATTAAAAATAACTTCCCTCATTTTTTTATAAGAAATAGAATTGGAGAATTGTCTGGCATCAGTAGCTATAAGTTTAGGCCTGACTCCGGTCTCTTCCTTGATTTCATCTATTACTGCATCAAGTGTTTCGGCCAGTTGTAAAACAGAAAAGGCTTCATGGCGATTTGGTATATATTCTTTTCCGTAGTCACTGGTCCAGTATCTTCTCATTTTCTCTATTAACTCTCGCTGCGATTTCAGTGGATTAATAACATAATATTTTGTTATATCATAGGTCTTTCCGGCCCTCGCAATGTCATGAACATCGAGGTTTGTTATAGTCGTTGTTATAACCTTTTTTTGTTTATTATAGATTGGATAGTGAAGAAGTCCCAGATATATCTTGGGGTGATCTTTAGTCATTGTATTCACCTTCTATTTCTGCCTTTGCTTCTTCAAGTAACTCTTCTTCCTCCGGAGTAAGTTTTTTATTTTTAAGAAGATCAGGCCTTCTAATCAGGGTTCTTTTTAAAGCCTGCTTTTTACGCCATTTTTCAATCAGGCCATGGTTCCCACTTAACAAAACATCAGGAACCTTTAAGTTTTGATAAACCCGGGGACGGGTATAATGGGGGTAATCCAGAATACCATTGTAAAAAGAATCCTCTACTTTGGAGCGTTCATCACCGAGAACCCCCGGTATCATCCTGGAAACTGCATCAACAAGGACAATAGCCCCAATTTCACCCCCGGTAACCACATAATCTCCAATAGAAATCTCCAGAGGAGAAAAAATCTGGCGTACCCTTTCATCAACACCTTCATAATGACCACATATTAATATGAGGCCATCATGTTTGCTCAATGATTTAACCAGATTCTGATCAAGGGTTTTACCCTGGGGGCTAAGTAAGACAACAGGGTATTCCCCTTTTCGCTTACTTCTCACATCAGTCAAAGCCCGATAAATCGGTTCTACCTTCATTACCATACCGGCCCCACCCCCATAGGGGTAATCATCGGCCGTGTTGTGCTTATCAGTGGTATAATCCCTAATATCTATCAAATTGATATCAATTAAACCCCTGTCCCGGGCTTTACCAATAATACTATTGTTAAAAGGGCCGTCAAACATCTCTGGAAATAAAGTTAAAATATCAAAATTCATGACTGGCCCCCCTACAAATCCAGTAACCCTGGAATGGGCTTAATAATTATCTTCTCTTCATCCGGGTTAATATTGACTACTATTTCCCGGGCAGCTGGAACCATATAATCTTTTTTATCACCTTTTACTTTAATGATATCGGTTCCCCCGGTAGTAATAATATCAACAACTTTACCCAGAAAAATACCTTCATCTGTATAAACTTCAAATCCCAGTAATTCAAAGATAAAGTAATGTCCTTCAGGAAGATCCAGAGTTTCTTCCCGTGGTATTTTTATGAAGTAATCTTTATATGCAAGGGCGGCCCCAATATCATCAATACCCTCAAATTTAATAATTACAAATTTTTTGTGAAACCTAATTTGTTCAACTCTCTTTTCAATAACCCGGTTATCACGGACCAGAAATACCTGTTCCAGTAATTCAAATCTTTCAGGATAATCAGTAAGGGGTAAGACCCTTACCTCCCCTTTATTACCCTGATGGGTTGTGACCTTACCTATAGTAATCATTTTATCGTTCACGGGGCCTCACCATCTCATTCTCTGGTTTATTGAATATCGACAATTACTTTTTTACCTTCCTTGGTGGCAGCAGCCTTGACAACAGTCCTGATAGCCCGGGCAATCCGGCCCTGTTTTCCAATAACTTTACCCATATCGTCTTCAGCAACTGACAGTTCAAGTATTATTGATTTTTCACCTTCTACCTGATTTACCCTGACCATCTCAGGATTATCAACTATAGCCTTTGCAATTGTTTCAACCAGTTCCTTCATTTGTTAATCCTCCTTTACTGTTGCTGTTCTCTAAATTTAGCCAAAACACCGGTCTTTTTCAATAAGCTACGGACGGTGTTGGAAGGCTGAGCACCATTTTTCAGCCACTTGATGGCCTTTTCTTCATCAACTTTAACGGTGGCCGGTTCTGTAGTCGGATTGTAATAACCAATCTCTTCAACAAAACGACCATCACGTGGTTTTCTGGAATCAGCAACTACCAGTCGATAATGGGCATTTCTTTTACTACCCATCCTTCTTAATCTAATCTTTACTGCCATTTTTATTTCACCTCCTTTCTTTCAAAAAATTAACTTAACCCATAAAGGGGAATCTCATCTTTTTTCGCCCACTTTTCTGCATTCCATTAAGCTGTTTCATCATCTTTTTAGTCTGTTTAAACTGCTTCAGTAACCTGTTTACATCCTGTATTTTTGTGCCACTACCTCTGGCTATTCGTCTTCTCCGACTGCCATTAATAATTTCAGGATTTTTTCTTTCCTCTATAGTCATTGAATTTATTATGGCTTCAATTCTATCAAGCTGTTTTTCGTCAACCTGCAGATTTTTAAGTTGGCCGCTAACCCCGGGAATCATTCCTAAAATCTGGTCAAGGGGGCCCATGTTCCTTACCTGCTGGAGCTGTTCCAGGAAATCTTCAAGACTAAATTCATTCTGCCTGATTTTTTTCTCCAGTTCTTCAGCTTTTTTGGCATCAATACTGGCCTCTGCTTTTTCAATTAAGCTGAGGACATCCCCCATTCCCAGAATCCGGGAGGACATCCTGTCCGGGTGAAAGGATTCAAGAGCATCCAGTTTTTCACCCATACCAACAAATTTAATAGGTTTACCGGTCACCGCTTTAATAGACAGGGCAGCCCCACCCCGGGCATCCCCATCCAGTTTTGTCAAAATAATGCCGTCAATACCAAGAGATTCACTAAAATTCTCGGCAACATTAACTGCATCCTGTCCTGTCATGGCATCAACAACCAGTAATATTTCATGGGGTCGAACATTACTTTTTATAGATTTAAGTTCGTCCATCATCTCTTCATCGATATGGAGTCTTCCGGCTGTATCAATAATAACCACATCATTACCATTACTTTCAGCTTTACTGATACCGGCTTTAGAAATATCTACCGGACTATTTTTATCCCCCATACTGAAGACAGGAATATCAAGCCTGTCACCTAGTACCTGAAGCTGCTTTATTGCAGCCGGCCTGTATATATCTCCCGCAACCAGAAGGGGTTTTTTACCCTTTTTCTTTAAAAAGCGGGCCAGTTTAGCAGCACTGGTAGTCTTACCGGCCCCCTGTAATCCAACCAGCATAATAATAGTTGGTGGCTTGGACGATATAGAGAGGTCACTTTTATTACCACCCATTAATTCTGTTAATTCATCATTTACTATTTTAATAACCTGCTGGCCTGGTGTTAAACTTTCCATTACTTCGTGCCCGACTGCCCTTTCCTGAACCCTTTTTATAAATTGTTTCACAACTTTATAATTAACATCTGCTTCAAGCAGAGCCAGTTTTACTTCTTTCAGGGCACTTTTAACATCTTTTCCACTTAATTTCCCTTTATTCCTCAGTTTTTTCAGGGTTGCCTGAAGTTTGCTGGCCAGACCTTCAAAAATCATTAAATTTTCCTCCCTTAGACCTCTTTTGAAATTTTATCTATTCTGCACAGTAAATCCTTTTTAACAGTTTTATTTATATTTTTGTTATCACTGATATACCGGGAAAGACCATCGAGTTCTTTTTTTAACCTTTTATATTTGCTGACCAGTCCCAGTTTCTGTTCATAGCTTTTCAGGACCTCTTCTCCCCGGTGGATATGGTCATAGACTCCCTGCCTGCTAATATCAAGTTGTTCAGCTATCTCTCCCAGGGAAAGGTCTCGATAATAATAAAGGTATATTACCTCCTGCTGCCTATCTGTTAAAAGCTTACCATAAAAATCAAATAACATTCCCATTTCAATAACTTTTTCAAGCAAACAAATCACCAACTGTGTTAAGTATAAAAACTTTACAGATGATAGTTTACTATAATTTAATCCCGATGTCAAGGCTTTCCCGTTAAAAAAAGCCTCCATACAGGAGGCTTAAAGTTAATTAATATTAGTCGTTAAACAAGGCCTCAACAAACCTGTCCGGTTTAAAATCCTGCAGGTCTTCGGCCCTTTCACCAACTCCAATTAACTTAATGGGAATCCCCAGTTCATTCTTAACCGCGATCACTATACCACCTTTTGCTGTCCCATCCAGTTTTGTCAGGGCAATGCCATCAACCTGAACCGCTTCATTGAAAAGGCGAGCCTGGTTAATAGCATTTTGACCTGTTGTAGCATCAAGAACCAGGAGAACTTCAATATTGGCACCTTTCCCCTCACGTTCAATAACTCTCCTGACCTTTTTTAATTCTTCCATTAAATTCTTCTGGGTATGAAGCCTTCCGGCTGTATCAACTATTAAAAGATCTACTCCTCTGGCCCTGGCAGATTGAATAGCATCAAAGGCAACGGCAGCAGCATCAGCTCCTTCAGCCTGGGCAATGGTTTTAACACCTATTCTATCACCCCAGGTCTTTAACTGATCTATAGCTGCGGCCCTGAAAGTATCCCCGGCTGCCAGCATAACTTTCTTTCCTTCATTTTTAAATCTCTGTGCTATTTTAGCAATGGTAGTAGTCTTTCCAGCTCCATTAACACCAACAACCATTAAAATATTTAAACCATCCTCAAGCTCAAGCCCGTTATCATCAGATTCCAGTATTTGCCTGAGCTCTTCGTTGAAAATGTCAATCAATTGCTCAGGTTCAGTTATCTTCTTCTCCTCAGTTATTTCTTCAAGTTCTTCGACCAGTTTCATGGTAGTTTTAACCCCGACATCGGATTGAATCAATATCTCTTCCAGGTCTTCAAATAACTCATCATCAATTTTTCCTCTTGAAGTAAAAAGTCCAGTAACTTTCTGAATAAACCCTGACCTGGTTTTATCGAGACCTCCCTTAAGACGTGAAAATAATCCTTCTTTTTCATCATTATTTTCTGTTTTTGCTTCTTTGTTTTTTTTGAACATATTTAACATCCACTCAACTACCCCCTTACTTAATTATAATACTGGTACAAAGGTCAGTAAATTCCTTGGCAATTTCATACCTCCGTTTCCGGAGCCTGATTTCTGCTTCAGGAGTATCAGCCTGGTAGAAATTCTGATCCAGGTCTTCAAATTCATCAGCCAGCTTACTCAATTTATGGCTAAAGGTAACAACAGATAACCCTTTGATTTCACCTTTTTCATTATGTCCTATTGCAATAATTGGCCTACCCCATGTTCCCGGTCCGGCCATAATATCACTCATATGCATGATACCTGTTCCTCCAGGGTGAGTATGAACAATAACTGCATTCCGGGGGATAATTTTAGTGTATGCTTCTCTTAAAGAAATATCACTAATATCCTTATAACTTGATGCCAGCAGTCGGGAAGGAACATATCCCATACCACCGACAATTATATCACCTGCCTGGGTAACATGTCCCTGTTTATCAACAACACCAACAGAAGCAATTTCCCTTCCCTGTTCCACCTTGACTGATTCTTCAACCAGCCGATTGACAAATTCTCTATCTATACTCTTAACCTGATATGAAGGTAAACTCCATGATCTATCACCATTTTGAGGAACAAGACCAGTTTTCCCCGCTTTATTAACAACAGGAAGTTCATCAGAAATATCAACATATTTTAACCTCAACCTGGTCGACTTTCTCATTACCTTTCTTTCTTCTTCCATATTTCTGGCTGTCAGTGAATCTAATTGAATTCGTTCAGATATAGTTGCCAGGTTAAAAAAACTGCTTTCAGGATATAATATCCCTACCCCGACGGCTTTTTTATTCTTAATACCAATTTTGATGACGGGAAGGTTAAATATATTTATTCCACCTGTACTTATTATAATACCACTTTTTCCAGGTGATGTTGAAATCAAAACAGAGTTATCAGGTAACTGGTTAATTAATTCAAGCAAAGGCCCATTACTATGACCAACCACAGTACGTAAAAGCTTCCGGAATGGAAGTCCAGATACCCCACCATCTACAATTTTCCCACAACCGGTTATAAACCCATTGTTATCAACAAAACCAATTGTGCCTACAGAACGGCCCTGTCCCAGTTGATTACCTCTCTCAAGTAAATTATTTACTATATCCCGGGAAATACCCTTTACTTTCATAAAGTCAACCCCTTAAATAATTTGTTCACTGAGTTTAAGTGAAATTAATTTTGATACCCCTGATTCCTCCATTGTTACCCCGTATATGGTCTCAGCTTCAGCCATCATATTCTTACGATGGGTTACAATCAAAAACTGAGCAAACCGGGAATATTCTTTAATATACCGGGCAAATCTGGTTACATTGGCATCATCCAGGGGAGCATCAATTTCATCAAGTATATAAAAAGGACTGGGGTTTACTTTTAAGAAAGCAAATACCAGGGCAATAGCCGTTAATGCCCTCTCCCCACCTGACATCAAAGAGAGTTTCTTCAGCTGCTTACCCGGGGGTTGGGCCACAATTTCAACACCTGTTTCCAGAAGGTTTTCAGGTTCAGTCAATTTCAAACTGGCCTGCCCACCATTAAATAACTCTTTAAAAGTATTGTTAAACTCCCCATTTACCTTGAGAAAAGCCTCGTGGAAGAGACTGGACATGGTCTCTTCAATTTCCTGTATGACTTTTGTAATTGATTCTTTAGCTTTAAGAAGATCATCATGCTGATTCTGTAAATAATCCAGCCTGTCAACCAGGTCATTATACTCCTCAATGGCTCCCTGATTAACAGTTCCCAGTTTTTTTATCGCATTTTTGAGTTCTTTTACCTTTTGTCCGGCCCGTGAGTAGTTAGTGATTTTGATTCTGTCATCAAAACCATCTTCCGGTTTAACATCATAATCATTTTCAAGGATTTCTACAATTCTTTCATTCCTGTTTTCCAACCTTGTTATCTTTAATTCAATTTGATGTTTTTCATCCTTCTTTTTATCTAACCTGGTTTGTAAATCACTTACTTCTCTCTGTAACATATCTATTCTTTGCTGTTTTTCTTCAACTTCTTTTTCAGTAAGGTTAAGATCATTTTTTAGTTTTTCAATTTCCCCACTTAATTTTACTTTTAATTCATTTAACTGACCTTCTTTATTATTTATACCCTTTATTTCAGAGAGAATTTTATTATATCGCTCTTTGAACTCCTCATTCTTTTCTGCCAGCTCAATAAGTTCTTTATTACTTTTCTCCTCTTCCTTACGCAGGCTCTCTCTTTTTTCATTAAGCTGGGCAAGGTTAATTTTTAACCTGGTTATCTCATCATTTATATTTTCATGCCTTGCTTCGAGTTCCTCAACCCGTTTTTCTTTATTTTCAATTTCATTTTTTTCAAGGCTAAAATCATCGTTTAAAGCCTTCAATTTATCTTCAAGTTTCTGCTTTGCGGCATCATTTTTGCCAAGTCGATCATGACAATCAACAAACTCTTCATCTATTTCTTCCAGTCTTTCACTAAGTTTTGTCTTTTCCTGTTCCAGTCTTATTAGATCTTTATGATAATTATTTTTTTCTATTTCAAGGTCACGGATATCATTTTTAATTACTTCTTTTTTATTCAAAACCTCTTTAAGTTTGTTTTCAAGCTGGTTTAAGTTTTTAGAATCCTCACCGAGAGAATTTTGTAATTTTAATACTTCTTTTTTCAAATCCTCTATTTTTCTACTCCTGCTTAAAAGCATCTTTTTATTACTATTCTTACTACCACCTGTAATTGCCCCCCCGGAATTAATAACATCACCCTCAAGGGTTACGATCTTAAATCCCCTTTTTCTAAGCCTGGCTATTTCAATTGCAGACTTCAGATCGGTGGATATTATCGTCCGGCCAAGAAGGTACTCAATTACCGGCTTAAGGTAATCCTCACAGTCTACAAAAGATGAAGCAATACCCAGAAAACCATCGACCTTCTTTACCTGATTGTTTTTAAAATTAACCTTTCGCCCGTTGACCATATTTACAGGAAGGAATGTTGCCTGTCCACCTTTTGTTTCTTTTAAATAATCAACACATTCCCGGGCTGACTTATCATCTTTTACTATTATATTCTGGAGCCTTCCACCGAGGGCTGTTTCAATCGCAAGTTCATATTTCTTGTCAACTTCTATCTGGTCAGCGACAACTCCAATAATACCCGTAAGCTTTGACCTGGCTTTAAGTATATTCTTAACACCACGATAATACCCTTCCAGGGAATCCTCCATCTCGTGTAAAATACTTAAGTGGGAGTTTTTCTCGTTTAATTTATTTCTGGTCCTGTTAAACCTCTTTTTAGCCTCTTCCAGTCTGGCCTGTAAATTCAATTCTTCCTCTTTAAGGTCTGTTAAAACAGACCTCTTTTCTTCTATCTTGTTATCAACTGATTTTAGATAGGTTCTCAGTTTATCCTCTCTCTCATTAAGGGCATCATACTCACTGCTGATTTTATCCCGTGTTGTTTTTATCCTTTTGATTTCTTCTTCCAGGTGCCTGCCCCGTTCTTTAAGTTGTTCAAACTGGGATGAAATATCCTTTAATTCTACATTTCCATCCAGGATATTATTCCTGAGAAAAAACAAATCCTGTTTTTCCCGGTCAAGGTTCTCTTTGATTTCATCCAGCAAAACTTTTTTAGATTCATAATTTTGATTATAATTATCTATTTTTTCCTTGAGTTCTATTAACCTGGAACCAATTTCATCCAGTCTCCCGGTTAATTCCTCTCTCCTGAGATTTAAATCTTTTATTTCCTGATTCAAATTCTCTTTCTCCCTGGACAGCCCCTGGCGCCTTTCTTCTAAAATACACAGGGTATTTTCAGCCTCTTCCCGTTTAGACTTCTGCCTGTAGTATCTATCCCTCAGTCTGGATAATTCATCTTTTTTTACTTTCAGAGTCCTTTGCAAAGACTCAAGTTTTTCCTGACTTTCAGTCAAATTATTTGTTAAGGATTTTAATTTATGGATAAGTAGTTGTTCATCTTCTTCAAAAGAAGATAGCCTGTCCAGATTTTTATCCCATTTATCTAAAAGCAAATTAACTTCAAGAACTTTTAACTCTTCTTTTAACCTTCTGTACTTCTTGGCCTTTTGAGCTGCCTTTTCCAGTGGCCCAACCTGTTTTTCAAGTTCCCAGATTAAATCCTCTATCCTTTGAAGATCATGGTTTGTTTTCTCCAGACGCTTTTCAGCATCCATTTTACGGGACTTATATTTACTGATCCCGGCCGCTTCTTCAAATAGCTCCCTTAACTTCTCCGGTCTACTGTTAATTATAGAATCAATCTTCCCCTGACCTACTATAGAATATGTATCCTTACCCAGACCGGTATCCATCAATAAATTCTCAATATCTTTGAGACGACATATCTTTCCATTGAGGTAATAATCACTCTGCCCATCCATATTTACTTTTCTACTGATTTTAACCGTACTTACATCCAGGGGCAGTATTTTATCCTGGTTATCAAGATAAAGGGTAACACTTGCCTTGTTTAAAGCTTTATAATCTTTACTACCGGCAAAAATGACATCAGCCATCCTGCTACCTCTCAGGGTTTTGGCACTCTGCTCTCCCAGAACCCACCTTATGGCATCTACAATATTACTTTTCCCACTACCATTAGGCCCCACAATGGCAGTTATGGGAGATTCAAAATTAATGGTTATTGGTTTTGCAAATGACTTAAAACCTTTTAGTTCCAGTTTTTTTAAAAACATACTATTCACACCTCATTAAAGACTTTAAACTAATAAAAAATATTTATTAAGTAAACATAATAAGTCATCGTCCGGTAATGATTAGAAAAATCAAATATGAAAAGCCCTGAATAACTTAAAATAAATGCAATCAATAAAACCATTACACGGGCAACAACTCTTTTATTTTACCAACCATGGCTAAAAAAAACAAGAGAAAAACCTACCCATACGGATAGGTTTAAAACTCAAAAAATCTAACTTTTAAATATAAAATATTTTCATTAAAATCTGTATAAAAACTATAGGAAAAAATTATGTAAGTAAGGAAAACAGGAATATAATAGCTTTACCTGGGTTCAACCAAAAACTTGATTGCAGTCCTTTCTTCACCATCGATTTCAATCTCAGTAAAGGCAGGTATCATTATAAGGTCCATTCCATTTGGAGCCACATAACCACGACAAATAGCTATAGCCTTGACTGCCTGATTAATGGCACCGGCTCCAATGGCCTGAATTTCTGCCTTCCTCTTTTCCCTGAGAATCGCTGCCAGTGCACCAGCAACAGACTTGGGATTAGAATTTGAAGATACTTTTAGTACTTCCATTGTATGGATTCCTCCTTATAATTTTTAATTATTACTTTAAAATATTACTTTATTTACTAAAATTATGTAGGGCTATTTTATTTATTCGTCATTTATTAAAAAATTCCTTCATTTTAATTTTATTCTTTTATGTTCTTTAAGGCTTTAACTTCTTTTTCAGTGAGAAATCTGTACTGTCCGGTTTTAAGCCCTTTGAGATTGAGGGGACCAAAGGCAATTCTTTTTAAGTTAACTACAGGAAATCCAATTTTATCACACATTCTTCTTACCTGCCTGTTTCTACCCTCATGGATGGTCAGGTTAAAAATTGTGTTCTTCTCTTTCCTTTTTACTGCCGACACCCGGGCCGGAGCAGTAAGACCATCTTTTAATTTGACCCCTGTCTCCAGTTTCTTCAAAACTTCATCAGAAGGAAAACCTTTGACCTCAACCCGATATGTTTTTTCAACCATATGGGAAGGATGAGTTAAAACATATGTTAACTCACCATCATTTGTCAGTATCAATAACCCACTGGTATCATAATCAAGCCTGCCCACCGGGTAAATACGCTGGGAAACACCTTTAATCAGCCCGGTAACAGTTTTTCTCCCATGGGGATCAGATACTGAAGTAATATAACCGACCGGTTTATTTAAAAGTATATATACATACTTTTCCTTGCTTATAACCCTACCATCTACCTCAACAATATCCTTATCGGGATCTATCTTGGTACCAAGTTCAGTTACAATTTTTCCATTAACTTTTACTCTCCCCTGAGTAATTATTTTTTCGGACTTACGACGGGAAGCTACCCCAGCATGGGCCATGTATTTTTGTAGTCTTTCCATAATATGTATTTGCACCTCTATTATTTATTATATCTCTATTTAATGTTAACTTCAAGATGGCCAGGCCTGACCTGTTTGGACTATATAAGACTAACCTGTAGTGTACCCGTTTCAATTATCCCGGGAACTAATTTTATGCCAGAATCTCAAAAAAATAGAGTTAAAATTCAGGTCATTACCAGAAATCACATCTGCTTTTCCAATAATCCGTTGCCCACTGTATAGAATGAGTTCACCAACTACATCACCCTTATTAATGGGCAGAGTAATATCAGGGTTAAGAACTATTTCTTTTTTAATTTTTATACTTCCCCCTTCAGGCACAACAATATCCAGATCTTCCCCGGTAACCAGCTTGAAAGTTTTCTCCCGTGACCTGGTCCACTCCAGGGTCCGTAAAACCTGCCCTTTTTTTATATATCTTATTTTTTTAAAATTATTAAGGCCATAGTCAAGCAGTTTTCTAATTTCCACCCAGTCATTGGGACAGTTTAAGACAACAGCTACAACATGTCGGTTATCCCGCTTTGCAGAAGCTACCAGACAACGACCGGCAGCCCTGGTATAACCGGTTTTACCTCCAGTAATATCAGGGTATTTCCAGAGAAGTTTATTATGATTTCTAAGGCCCCGGTCCCATTCTTTACCTGGCCAGGAGATAGTTTTATATTTTGTTGACGTAATCCGGGCAAAAATATCATTCTTTAACGCATACCTCATAATCATGGCCAGGTCATGGGCAGTTGAATAATGCCCGGACTGAGGTAGACCACTGGGATTTAAAAAATTGCTATTGGTGGCCCCTATTTCTTTAGCCCGTTTATTCATCAGTTCAGAAAATTTTTTTACAGAACCTGATATATGTTCAGCAACGGCAACTGCAGCATCATTACCTGAAGCCAGCATAACCCCGTACAATAGATCTTCTAAGGGTAATTTCTCACCTTCCTGTAACCATATCGAAGAACCTTCCTGATAGGCTGCCCGTCGACTTACGGTTACCATTTCATTTAGTTCTCCCTCTTCAATAGCAATTATTGTTGTCAGGATTTTAGTTGTACTGGCAGGTGGCAATTTATGATTCATTCGGTGATTGTATAAAACCTGACCTGTGTCCACATCAACTACGGCAGCAGCGGCAGCATCAACCCTGGGTAATGAACTGGCCTTTACATAATTGGTGTTATAAATATTAACAGACAATAAAACCAGTAGTAATAACAAAACTCCTGTTTTTTTTAACATACTCCCACCCATTCCCGGTTACTATTTAAAATTATATGCACCGGAGATGGGTTTTATTATCATGGTTAAACTAAAGGAATAATGGAACCAGCAGTGGTACCAGTAGTGAAAGAATAAGCCCGTTAACAAAGGCTGGAATTACAAATATTTCACCAGCAGTCTTTTTTATAAAAGGCAAGGTCACATCCATTGTCGTTGCTCCACCAGGTGCCAGACTGCTCATCCGGCCACACAATCTGACAACAAAAGGCAATAAAATTATTGACAGAAGTTCCCTGAATATATTTGTTATAAAAGCCAGGGACCCCAGTTCAATACTATGTATTTTAGTTATTAAAACTCCCGATAAACTATACCATCCAAAACCGGCCCCGACTCCAGCTGCTTCATGAGAAGGCATGTTTAATATAAAACCGGCCACAACTGTTCCTGAAATACTGCCAATGGCCACCAGTATTGGTATTATACATAGTTGCCAGCCATGATATTTCAATTCCCTGATTACATTTTTATTATTACCGATTTCAAATCCAATACAGAATAATAATAATTTCAGGGCAAAGCCTGTTAATTTCTCCATGGTAACCAGGTAATCTGTCGGAATTAATAAATACCCCAGCAACATACCGGTAACAACTGTGAGTAATATTACCAGGGAAAAAATATAACCGGCCTGTTCTGAACTATCATTATTGTCATTAACCGGTTCCAGATTATTAGACAATTTATAGGCACCAAACCTTACCATAATAACACTACCGATAATACCGGACATAGCTAGAATCAGAGCTTTTATACCAATAACCCCCAGTTTACTTATAATATCTTCATTTGCCCCCATTTTGGTACCCATCGCAAGCAGTAATAAAAAAAGGCTTATATTGGATAACTTTCCGATTACATTATAAACCCATTCCTTAAATATTCCTGAATAACTCAGTATAAATCCTGTCATGAAAAATACGATTATTGATATAACTCCCACCCTGTAACCTCCTACTCCTGAATGATGTGATTAATTATAGCATAATATATATATTTATACAATAAATTCTCTATCATTATCTGAAAAAAAATAAATTTCAGTTCCCCGGACATGAAAGAGAACTGAAATTCAGTTATATTGATCCCGATACATTTCTATCAGTATCAATATATTTTTATCAATATATCAAAATCATGGTATAAGATTTTCTTCCCTGAAATATAAAGTTTTTTCGAAATCAAGGGGTTATCAGGACCATCTTCATTCTAATACTTTCAATATAATACTACTGATTCTTTTTCTCCATTATTTTCTGAATCTGTTGCATGATTTCAGGGGCAACATTGATTAATCTCTCGGCAACAGCATTATTGGTAACCGGTAATAACCGGACCTGTTCTTTACTGACAACAAGAAAGGCCATTGGATTTAAGGTTATACCGGCCCCACTGCCACCGGCAAATGGTTTGACCTGTCCCTCATTTTTTCTATCATTATTATCTTTAAGTTCACCACCACCTGCTGCAAAACCAAAACTAACCCTGGATATGGGTATAATAACACTCCCGTCAGGTGTTTCAACTGCATCTCCGACTATGGTATTCACATCAACCATGCTCTTTATATTACTCATCGCCGTATCCATTAATTTTTCAATCGGATGTTCTGACATTTAGCTGTTCCCCCTTTAAACTTGTACACAACGACTTTTAGTGTTGCAAGTATAATATTACCTAATTTAACTGAAAATATACACCGCAGGCGGGTCTTAAAGGTTCTTTTATTGAAGACAGGATTTACCTTAATCTGTATTCCACTAAATTTATTCATTCGGGAACCAAGACTGGATACAATTACACCTTTAATAGACCATATTATTCCGGTTAAAATTCCAGTATGTGCCGCATTACCTGTTCCAAATTCTGTCTTCCAGCAAAATTCATATAAATTTATTTTTAAATTTTCTATAAAAACCCTGATAATTTCTTTCTTTTTAAAAACATTTTTAAACATCTTCTTTAAATCATTAATCCCCCCGTTAATCTCTCTTTCCATTTTCTCTTCCCCTCTTTTTGACATAAGGTCTGTCAGGTAGGTATCTATGTCAGCAAAAATTTTCACAAGTGGTTTAAATAAATTAAATTGCATATAAGGTATTACAACTCTGAGACCAAAGGGTTTTACCAACAAAAATACTGTTAAATAAAATTCATCATTTTTACCGTCTCTAATATAATTTAATTTAATATTTAGAGGAACAAGTAAAAATAAAAATAGTAGGGGAATTAATAAAAGAAATAGCATAGAAATTTCACCCCGCTAACTAATCTTATTAATTCCCCTACTTTCAGAAATATATACCATATATTCGCTTTTTACTATTGACCCTGATTTTCATTTATCTCCTCATAAAACTGCTCTAAATCAGGAAGTTGTGAGAGGTCTTTTATATCAAGATATTGTAAAAATTTTTCCGTGGTCCCATAAACAATGGGATTACCGGTTGTTTCTTTTCTCCCCAGTTCCCTGATAAGTCCATACTTCCCCAGGGTCAAAAGGGTCTTTTCAGCTTTAACCCCCCTGATTTCTTCTATTTCAGCCCTGGTAATTGGTTGTTTATATGCAATGATAGCCAGAGTCTCCAGAGCAGCCTGGCTTAAGCGAATGGAACCCGGTTTATTATGTAAGCTTTTTATATATGAAGAAAACTCTGGTTTAGTAACAAAAAAGTACCTGTCATTATACTCCTTAACCTGGATTCCGTGGGACTTTTTATCAAATTCTCTGGTAAGAATTTTTAAATATTTCCTGACTTCACTTTCTGACATATCTGCAGCCCGGGCTATCTCTCCCGGGGAGACCGGTTCCGGTGATGTAAACAATAATGCCTCCAGCTTTGCCAGATTTCCAACATCCATAATACCACCTACCCTGCTTTTGACCTTAGATTTATATCAGAGAATAATTTTTCCTGCTTTATTTCTATTTTCCTTAACTTGGTTAGCTCCAGAATACTGAGAAATGTAACCACAATTTCCATTTTACTTGGATTACCACTTACCAACTGGGAAAAGGTTAATCCCTGATCTGGATTCTGGTTAAATAATTCAAGAATTTGGTCCATTTTATCCTGTATCTTTATTTCCTCTGATTCTATTTTTTTAAGGTTCCTGTCACCTTCAAAAACCTCAACCCCGTCAGTAGAGGACATAGCTTTTTTAAAGGCTTCTACCAGCTCAGATATATCTATATCAATCTCATAATTTACCTCATTATCAACATATTTATCGAGATTAACCGGTTTTGAATATATTTGCCCGGCAGCCTTTTCATACTCCCTGAATAGTTCGGTAACTTTTTTAAATACATGATAATCCTTTAACCTCTGAACGATGGTCTTGCCTTTCTCCTCTTCTGTAGAATCTTCCTCACTGTCAGGAAGAAGGCTTTTTACCTTTAACTCTATTAATTCTGAAGCTATAACCATAAATTCACTGGCCATCTCCAGGTTGAAGTCACGGTAGTGTTCTATGTATTCCAGATACTGTTCGGTAATCCGGGCCAGAGATATCTCACTGATTTCAATTTTATTTTTTTTTACAAGCTGATAAAGCAATTCCAGAGGACCCTGAAATTTGTCCAGCTGAACTTCGTACATATGTTATACCCCCAAAGCTTTTTCCATCAAGGTAAAAATATATATTAATTTATCAATTTTGTGGCCGAAAAAAACAATCATAGGCCCCGAATTAAAAATATAATAAATTAAAAATAAGATTTACAATGGGTATAAGGATTATCCTCAATATACCCAGATAGGCCAGAGCAAATATAATTACCATGCCCAGGGGTCCTTCGAGCTGTAAAAGGAACCTGTCAAAAGAAGGAGGGGTAAAACCTCTCAGGATTTTCGAGCCATCAAGGGGGGGAATGGGTATTAAATTAAAAACAGCCAGACTTAAATTTACTACCCCGGCCAGGATTATAAAATCTATTAAGGTTGCAGTTATTTCATTAACATTACCACTTAAGGTATAATATAAACCTGTTTTATGTATAGTAATTCCAGCTATACTTAAAAAAACTTTAAAAAATAGAGCGAATAACACAGCCAGAAATATATTTGCAAAAGGGCCGGCCAGCCCCACCAGCATCAAACCCTTCCTCGGATTTTTATAATATCTGGGGTTAACCGGGACAGGTTTAGCCCAGCCAAACCTCCTGGTTAGAATTAAGACAAGACTACCCACCAAATCCAGATGAGCCAGGGGATTCAACGTTAAACGTCCCATTAACTTAGGTGTAGGGTCTCCTAACAGGTATGATACCCTGCCATGCGAATATTCATGGATAGATAAAGATAGCAAAATAACCGGGATTAACAATACAATTTCTTCTAAATTCATAATCTGTTTTACCTCACTTTAGTTTATCACCAATAATTTTTCTGGCAAATCTAAGTTCTTCCTCTCTTGTTTTTAAGCCATTATCCACTTTAGCCTCCCAGACCTTATCTAGAACTTCCTTAATGACAGGTCCGGGTTTTAAACCAAGTTCAATTAAATCATGTCCATTTATTTTTAAATCAACCTTTGAGAGATAATTAATATATTTGTATACCTGTTTCCTTTCTTTACCTTCAGTATATATCAACAAGAGTAATATCTGTTCCAGAGTGAAACCCTCAAGAAGTTTCTTGAGTTTTAAGGGAGTAGAATTAGTTCTCAATTTATCTATAATAGTATCAATAACAGAAGGAAAGGTTAAAATTTCCCTTTCACCACGGTTCAATCCCCAGTTTGCCAGTTTTTTTTCTTCAACTCCATCAAGCAGGACTACCATTCGTATCAACCATTCTTTTATATTATAATTCTTTTGTCTGAAATAATCAAGAATACATTCGGCACGCTTAATTATAGAAAACTTGCTTTCATCAACCCGGGGATCTAAATCCAGTAAGTGAAATATCGGAAACTGTTTAAGTAATCCTGTTATCCTCCTATCCATTTTTTTACTAAACAGAAGGCTAAATTCTTTAATAATTCTGGGCTTCGATATTCTCTTAAAATTACCAAATTTGAGTGCTTCCTTCATTAATAAATTTGTCTTATCCTGAAAGCTAAAACCGAGCCTCAAAGCCAGTCTTAGCCCCCTTATAATTCTGGTAGGATCATCCAGGAAACTGAATCGATGGAGCACCCGTAATTTTTTGTGTTCAATATCATGTATTCCCCCGAAGAAATCAATCAATGTCCCCCAGTTTTGACTATCAACACCAATGGCAAGGGCATTCACTGTAAAGTCCCGCCGGAACAGATCCTCAACAATTTCTCCTGTTTCCACTTCTGGAAGGGCTCCGGGACTGGTATAAACCTCACTCCTGGCCACTGCAAAGTCAAGATTATACCCGCTGTTGAGTCTTATCCTGCCTGTTTTAAATTTATCATTATAAGTATAATTTTCCTCGAATGTCCTGGAGAGAGCTCTTAAATAATACTTTATATTTCCTTCAACCATAAAGTCCAGATCATTATTTTCTAAACCAAGAATTAGATCTCTAACCATCCCCCCAACAAGGTATACCCTGACATCATGTTTATCGGCCTCTCTCCTGATAACATTTAATAGTGAATATACTTCTCCAGGCAACCTTTTTAATACTCGCCTGAAATCATATTTTTCTTCTTTTATTTTAACCAGAGTACTGCCATATCTATTGAGGTGTTGGTGGGGGGTTTTCATACCATAGTATGACGACAGAATATCACTCCGGGTCACAATCCCCACTAATTTACCATCTTCTATAACCGGTAACCTTCCAATATCATATTTAACCATTAACTTCTGAGCATAACGAATAGTTTCATCAACATCAATAGTTATAACATCAGTGGACATATAACCCTTTACAGGACTATGTAATAAATCATGTTCTTTAACCTTATTCAGGTCACGTTTTGAAAAAACTCCAACAATCTCCCCATTTTCACAAACAACAATACCGGTATGTCCATATTTATCAAGTATTTTTTCAACTTCTCCAATCCTGGTATCAGGGTTAACTGTTCTAACAGGACTGGACATTATATCCCTGACCTTTCCTGGAGGTCTTACAGTTTCTTTTATCGCCCGGATAACCTCCCTTTTTGCCTTTTCAAGGGATGTGTGCAGCTGAACTGCCCCTGCCCCCTGATGACCACCTCCACCCAGGGATTCACAAATCTGGCCGACATTTACAACCTCGTCACTGCTGCGACCGACAACCTCAACTTTATTACCCATTTTAACAATAATAAATAATGAGGGCAGCCGATAAACAGCTTTAATTTTTGAAACAATCCTGTTTAGTCCCATAACATAGTTATCACATTCCAACCAGAATAGGGTAATTTTTATCCCATTTATATCGATATCTTTTTTGTTTTCTATAAGTAAATCCATTACCTCCTGTTGCTGTTCAGTCAGGGATTCCTCTAGAAATTCATTTATTACTTTTAAATTAGCACCATTATCAAGTAAAAAAGCCAGGGCCCTGGCATCACTTGAAGTTGTATTCCGATATGTAAGCTTTCCCGTATCAGCATAAATAGCCAGGGCACAAATAGTAGCCTCAAGTGGATTTAAACTTATTCCATTTTCAATAATTTCTTCAACCAGAATTGTTGTGGCCGAACCAACTTTACTGCTTTTATCCCTGTTAACCCAGTTCAGGCATTCATGGGGATGATGATCATACAAAATTACTTCTACCCTATCCCAGTCTAACCTGTTCCTGAGGGAGCCAATTTTATCAAGGTTATGGGTATCAACTAAAATAACCCTGGTAACCCTGGAAAAATCAATATCCCTGGCCTGATATATTTTTATTTCATCTTTATAAAGGGCCATAAAGTCCCTGACCATTCTGTGTAATCTCCCGGGGAAAACTGGTCTAGCCTGAGGGTACAGCTTTCTGGCAGCAACCATTGCCCCCAGACCATCCAGGTCTGTAAGCTCATGGGTTATAATTATATCCAATCTGATCGCCTCCACCATTATTATACCATACTTTAAATCCCCGATTATGTATATTTATTCATAAAAAACATAAAAAAACCACCGGTAAAAACCGGTGGTCCGATAAATTTCTAGCCATGGGAAACAACTTTTTTTAGTTTTATTTTTCGCAATCGAGCCGGGACTATATCATTTTTTATCAGATCCTCATAGGATTCTCGCTTAATTATCAGGTCTGCATTCCCATCATTGACAAGAACCACTGCCGGTCTCCTTAATCCATTATAGTTACTTGACATGGCATAAGTGTAGGCCCCTGTACAGGGAATTGCTATAATGTCTCCTTCCCTGGCTTCCGGCATTTTAATATCATGAATAAGAATATCACCTGATTCACAGCATTTACCGGCAATGGAAACAATCTCTTCCCGTTCATCATCGGCCCGGTTGGCTAAAATAGCATCATATTCTGCCCCATAAAGGGCTGGTCTAATATTATCGGTCATACCTCCATCTACAGCGAGGTATTTCCGGATAAAGGGTATCTCCTTTACCGTCCCTACCGTATATAAAGTAGTTCCGGCTGTACCGATTATAGATCTGCCGGGTTCGTTAATAATTACCGGGAGTGGATAATCAAATTCATGACTTTTTTCTCTGACTTTCTCTGAAACCAGTCTGGCATATTCATCAATACCGGGATCAGGTTCATCCTCAGTATATGGTATACCCAGACCTCCTCCCAGATCCAGTTCTTTTAAGATATACCCGGTTTTATCCCTGACATTATTCATAAATTCAAACATAACATCTATAGTCCTGCTAAAGGAAGTTAAATTAAAAATCTGTGAACCAATGTGAACATGAACTCCCGTCAGTTCTATATTATCCATTCTTATTATCTCTTCAATTGCTTTTAAAGCCTGATCCCGGTAAACACTTACTCCAAACTTTGAATCTATCTGACCGGTCTGGATAAATTCATGGGTATGGGCCTCAATTCCCGGGGTAACCCGTAAAATGGCCTTGATACTTTTCTCCAGTCTACCGGCCACTTTATTAATATATCTGGCTTCTTTTAAATTATCCAGCATAAAACGTCCTATACCGGCCTCAACTGCCATTTTAATTTCAGCATTTGACTTATTATTACCATGGAAAAAGATTTTTTCAGGTGGAAATCCTGCTTTGAGGGCAATATATAACTCACCCCCTGAAACTACATCTAACCCCAGTCCTTCTTCTTCAATAATATAACATAAAGCCTGGTTTAAAAAAGCCTTACTGGCATAGACTGTCCTGGAGTTGGGGTAATATTTATTAAAGGCTTTTACATATTCACGGGCCTTTTTACGGATCTCCCACTCATCAAAAACAAGGAGGGGAGTCCCATATTTTTCAACAAGGTCTACTGTACTAATACCTCCGATATGAAGTACCCCTGAATTACTAATTTCCATGGTTCCATACAACCTCAACCTACTCAGCTCCCTTCTCTAATAAATACCATATAAGTTACCTGACTGAATTAATTTTTACCAGCATAACATATTTATATTCAAAAGTCAAACCGTATATTTATTCGAGTACGTGTCAAGAAAAGGTAGGAAGAATATTTCACCTCAAACAACCCATAAATATTTATTCTAAATAGTTGCCAGTCCTCTTATTGCTTTTACCCAATCTTTACCGCTATCTGGACCATTTATTGCAGGTATTTTTGCCTGTAACCACTTACTCCAATCCCTGTCCACTTTCTTAAACATATATTTTATTTTCCTTACCGGGTTTTTTATTGTGTAATACTGATCTCCAAGTCTTTCTTTTAATTCCTTGTTATGTTTTAACATTAAAATTCTAGCCATTGCCTCAGCACCTTTTTTGCTCCAATTCATTCCCTGGTTCTTCATCCTGCGAGCCACATTCTTATCCACATAGCCCTCAGCTGCTCCCATCCCATGTAATTCTTTATTCCTTAATTCTGTTGGTATTCGATATCTGTAATCTAATAAGTGCTCTTCATACTTTTTAAAATGCTTTATTATTTTCCTCCTCTTTTCTCGGTTTTCAGCTGTTTCTCCCATACATATTAACGATTCCAATGTGTCCAGAAATACCTGCTTTCTTCCTTCTGCTAATACCCTGCATAAATCATCTGCAACTTCTCTTCCAAAGTATAATCCTATATCTCTTTTTATATGATACCTATCCAGTTGTACTATTATATTTTCAAAGTATTCCTTACTGGTCTTTTGTATCCAGCTGGCACCGTCCCCGTTTAATACTACTAAAGTGTTTTCAAGATTATATTTTTTGCTTATTTGATGGATTAATTCTTCATAAAAGTCATCTGCTTTTCCATAGACTCCTGCTACTATTTGTGGCTCCTTCAATCTCTTCCGTTTTTTTGCTGGACTAGTGTATTCCCAGCCCTCATGGATTAATCCCAGTTTGATTTCCAGCTTCTTTCCTCCTTCTTCCTGACTACCAACCATTATCCCGTCAGCTTCAATGAATAGTAGTGGTATTTCTTTTTCCTCTCCTTTTAAAATCTTACCTCCAGTGAATACTTCCTCTTTTTCATGTTTGAGTCTCTCTGACTCCCTTTTTCCAAAATCCCTGACTTCATT
This sequence comes from Halothermothrix orenii H 168, assembly GCF_000020485.1. Lineage (GTDB taxonomy): Bacteria > Bacillota > Halanaerobiia > Halanaerobiales > Halothermotrichaceae > Halothermothrix > Halothermothrix orenii. The sequence continues at coordinate 770,890 of NC_011899.1, read as the reverse complement.
AAAGATAGTTGTATGGCTTAAATGGGGAAAACCGGCTTCAGCCAGTACTTCCTCCACTTGCCTGTAGCTCATCTTACTTGCCAGTATTACCAGCAGTTTTAGGTATTCTCCACTTACTCTTTTTTTCTTTTTTAACCCCAGTTTTTTGTCCAGTAAAATGACGCTTTTTCCTGTTTTTTGGTCTTTATATAGTCGCCTTCTAAGCTTGATGTTTCCAACTTTAGTCGATATCGTTCTTTCTAAAAATCTTACTACTTCTAAATTTTTATCTTTATTTTTAAATAGCTCTTCTTCAAGCTTTTCTATTACCTTCTCCATTATCTGCCTTGCAAGTTCCAGTGCTGCCTTCTCCAAGGTATTGATATCTGTTATGTTTTGTAGTAAAATATTTACCATAGAGACCTCAACTCCTTTGGTCGGGTTTGTTTGAGGTCTCTATTTCTTTATCTATACCTTGTTTTCCTTCTTTTCCTACTTAAATTTTACACGTTCATTTATTCGATATTTAATCTTTAAATAAAGTATATAATACACCGTAAATCAATAAAAATCTGTAATAAAAAAATTACAATCCTAAACCCCCCTACTTAAAATATATTAAATTCCCTTTACATTGTGAAAATAACAATCATAAACATCTGTATACGGTCAGATAAATCAATATTAAATAAAGTTAATTATAAACTCACTGTATTTCATACTATTTAGTACTAACCTAACTTTCATAGAAATTGAAAGCCGGTGAAACGAAATTTAGATGTCCAGTCATTATAGTACAAAAATCAATTATGAAAGTTTATAACATTTATTTATAAAATTTATAAGACTTAAGAAGGATTTTAACCTCTTACCTTGAATTTAATAAATAGATATATAAAAAGGAAATATATATAGTTTCCTAGACCGATAAAGGCAAACCTGTCGAAAGGCAGGGACGCAAAACCACGGGCCTGTAGCCTTATATAAAAAAAACTTATATAAGGTATGGCAGCCGGGTTACCGAAGGTAGGAGATAGTGGAAAAACCTGCCGGGTCTGGGCAGGTTTTTTCTATTCCTTCTACCTCCGGAAATGGTAAACCCATCGAAAGGTGGGGACACAAAGTCACGGGCCTGTAGCCGGTTATTTTTAACCGGTATGGCAGCCGGACTGCCGAAGGAGGTGTCATTATGAAGAGAAGGACAGCTCTTACTCTCATGGTAGCTGTATCTCTTTTACTAATCATTACGGTCTCAATCCAGGCAGGTGGAAAATCTGGACAAGTAGTCAGGGTAACATCAACAGTTAAAGCCTATCAGGAATTAACTGAAATTAGACCGGTTTCTGTTAACCTTGAGCAGGTCAAAGCACAACTTAAAAACGGCAACCCGGTTATCATCAATAATGTTGGACAAACCAGAATAACAAGTAATGTAAACTGGAATCTAAACTTAAGTATTGTAGAAAAGTCAGGATATGATGTCTATGTAAAACCATCGGGAATATCTTCTTTCAGCAGTCAATGGATTAAGGTAAATTCTAATGACAACCTGCTTAAAGGACACAGAGGCTCTTACCTGGTAAGCTGGGATGTAATGATTGTGCCAGTAGCAAATCATTACCCGCACACCAATCAATTGCTACTTCAGATATCTCTTTCACCTGTGACAACTTGACCACGTAATACTTTGATTAAGAGGGGTTTAAATTAACTTCCTCTTTTTTTTTGTCTTCTGTCATATCCCACTTTAAACACTTAGAACCCCATCTGGCAATAGTTTTTCCATCCTGATTAATATTTACTATTTCACACCTGTTGGGACAACCCTTACATTCAAAGCTTGTAGTCTTAAATTTAAACTCTGTAACCTCAAAACCCTTAAAAGAGGTTTCTTTTTTACGGGAACGAACTTCTTCCATTGCCAGTAACGCAGCACCAATAGCACCCATAACCCCATTATGTTCCGGTACATATATCTCTGTATGTAGCTCTTTTTCAAAAGCCTTTTTAATTCCAATGTTTGCAGCAACCCCTCCCTGGAATACAACGGGGGGTTTTATGTCCTTCCCCTTGGCCACATTGTTCAAATAATTTCTAACCATGGCTTCACACAATCCGGCTACTATTTCTGGCAGGTCATGACCAAGTTGTTGTTTATGTATCATATCTGATTCCGCAAATACAGAACACCTTCCAGCAATCCGCACCGGACTTCTGGCTTTTAAGGCTAACCGGCTAAATTCACCTATCGAAATGCCGAGTCTGGCGGCCTGTTGATCGAGAAAAGAACCGGTACCGGCTGCGCAAACCGTATTCATGGCAAAATCCACTGCAATACCATCTTTAAGTATTATTATTTTAGAGTCCTGGCCCCCTATTTCCAGAACAGTTCTGGCATCAGGGACAAGATGGGTAGCAGCCACAGCATGGGCAGTTATTTCATTTTTAATTACATCAGCTCCCAGCATTACACCGGCCAGTTTTCTCCCACTTCCAGTAGTTCCAACACCAGCAACTTTAATACTACCATAATTCTCTTTTAATTTTTTTAAACCCCTTTTTATGACCTCGATTGGTTGTCCTTTTGTTCTTAAATAGATTTTCTCAATTAAATTACCAAAGGGATCTATTAAAGCCATATCAGTACTGACAGAACCTACATCTACCCCCAGGTAATACTTACCCATGTTGTAACACTCCTTTATTATTCTTTTTCCGCTCAATGAGGTCAATAAAAGCCTCCAGTCTTGTTTTAAATCCAGCATCACCGGTATGTTCATCAAGAAATAAAGACATAACAGAAATCTTTTCTTTTTTACTGACTACCGGTAAAATGGTCTGGGCTACTACTTCAGGCATACAGGTAAAAGGAGCAACCTGGACAACCCCATCATATCCTGCCCTGGCAAATCTGACAGTATTCCCAACCGTATCCAGGCCATGTCCTCCTACAAAATTTTTTAAATAAGGTCTGGCAGCATCCTCTATTTTTTGACGTTCACTGCTGAACCCGACAAAATCAATAACCCAGTTTCTAATAGTTATCTCCCTCTCAACTACTGCACCCAGAGATCCCAGTTTTTTTTCAATCTCGAGATTGGTAAAGGGCTCGATAACAACATATATCTCACCAACAATTCCTATTTTAATCTCCATCCCCCGCTTATACTCGCCAACGGCATCTTCAATCATGGTTCTGTATTTGTTTTCAGTTTTGACAATACTGTCAATTGACATGGTTTCATCAATCTTATCTAAAAAATCCTGATACAGTCTGTCTATATCTCCGGGATTTTTCTCACGGGCCCTGTTTTTTAAGACCATATTCTGGATGTTATCAACTGCTTTAAGTTTTACCCAGGCCAGTTTTCCAGCCCTGTATATTTTTCCAATATTAATTTTACCAAATAATTTCCTTAAACTCTTAAGGCCCTGAAAAATATCAGGTTCAAGTACAATCATATTGAAGTCATAGCCTAAATCCTTTAATATTTCCCTCTGAACTTCACCATAATAACCAAACCGACAGGGACCACACCCCCCGCCCATAACAACTGTATCAGCCCCTTTTTCAAAGGATTCAATAAAATTACCCATATTTATTTTCAGGGGTAAACAGGCAAATTCAGGACTGTATTTTACTCCCAGGTCCAGGGTCTTTTTGGAATTACCCGGGGGAACAACAACTTCTATACCCATTTCCTGGAAAAAAGTTTTTGCAATAATATTTAAATTACCCATATGGGGGAAGGTAATCTTACCCATTTTTTCCTTTCTTCCTTTCAATTAAGTCTATAAAGGCTTCAATTCTTGTTAACAAACCTGCTTCACCACTGTGTTCATCAACATTTAAATTTAATAAAGACACGTTTTTATTATTTTTTCCTTTTAAATTAACCAGTTCTTTGACAAGAGAATCAGGGCCACATCCAAAGGCGGTTATTTGAATTATTCCATCGATGTCTTTTTCATAGTTAAATAATAAATGGTAGGCAGCCCCCATTATATGGCGATTAAACAACCAGAAAAGCTTTTTGGACTGTAGTTCAGCTGCTCTTTCCAGATCATTATTACTAATCATTTCCGGGGTAATAACTTCAACCCCCATTTTTTGTAAATTATTTATAAGTCCAAGACTGAGCTGATTATCATGAATAATATAGGAATGACCCAGGACCCCGACTCTAATACCCCTGTCCTTTTTCGATTTATTTTTATCTATTTTTTGACCATTAATTATTTTCCTGCTCTCATCGGGAGTATAACCCTGCTCCATTAGCTTTATATATTTACGGTATTTATTAAGGGCTGTCCAGAAGGCCCGTTCAGTTTTCCAGTAATTTGTTTTTAACCTTGTTCCAATATAATGGGAAACTTTCCTGAGTGAGAAAATCCCCCTTTTGAGATCAATAACAGGTTCAAGGACAGGTGGAAGATTATCAAGGGTAGCCCTTACCATATCAGGCAACCCCATAAATTTGGGACACACCTTGTTCTTATCACCAAGGGCTATTAAGCGGGGGATAAACAAAAAATCAACTCTATCTTTAATATCAAGAACATGACCATAATAAATTTTAAAAGGAAGGCAGAGGTCATCAACTGCCAGTTTTACTCCCCTATTTAAAATTTCTTTATTGGTAGGTTTGGATAAAACAATTTCAAAACCCAGTCTATTAAAAAACTCTTCCCAGGCCGGGTAATAATAATGATATAAAAGAGCCCGGGGAACACCAATCTTACTTCCCATTTTTCATCACTCCCTGTTTCTTTCCTTATCATCTTCTTTTACAGTTCTATCTTTGTCCTGGGTCTTTAAGGCTTCAGGTCTAATATGGGATAAATCCATAACTGTCTGACGGACAAGATATGACTTCAAAGCCTGATAATCAAATGGAATGATGGGCCACATATAATAAACACCGAAGCTTTTGGTAAATACCATCCATAGTAAAACTACAACAAGGCTGATAATAAAACCCCAGATCCCTCCAAAAATTGCTGCCAGCAAAAATACAAACCTGCAGAGTTTCAGGACTAGAGCCAGTTCATACCCCGGAATGGCAAAATTACTGATCGCCGATATGGCCATATACAGGATAACCTCCGGGGAAAATAAACCAACCTTGACAGCAAAGTCTCCTAAAAGCAGGGCACCAATTAAACTCAGTGATGTTGCTAAAGTACTCGGTGTCTGGATCGATGCAATCCTGATTAAATCAATTCCCAGACTCGCCAGAATAAACTGCAATCCAAGGCCGATTGTACTCTCCTGCCTGACCCCGATAAATTCAAGAAAGTCAGGCAAAATTTCCTTATTGGTAGCCATAAGTAACCATACAGCCGGCAAAAAAACTGATATAAAAATAGCCATTGTTCTTATAAGGGACAGATAGGTCCCGATTACCGGTCCTTTCCTGTACACTTCCAGGGTTTGAATATGGGATAAGAAAGGGGCCGGTAAAACCAGGGCAGTCGGTGAATTATCCACAATAATAGCAAGATGTCCTTCCAGGAGATGGGCAGCAACATTATCCGGCCTTTCAGTATACCTTACCAGGGGTAGAGGATTTATGGTTCCTCCCGTTATTATTTCTTCAATTGATTTATCCCCCAGTGGTAATCCATCAATATCAACGTTTTTCAGCTTTTCTCTAACCCTGTCAACCAGGTCTTTATTTATAATATCTTTTATATAAAGTAGGGCTACATCATTTTTTGATCTTTTCCCTACCTGGAGTACTTCAGCTCTGAAATTAGCGTCCCTGATTCTCCTTCTAACAGCATTAACATTAAATAACAATGTCTCTACAAATCCATCAGCTGGACCCCTGGTTGCCTTTTCGAGTTCAGGTTCGTCAGGGGAACGGCTTAACCAGGTTCTCCCGTCAATAACTATAGCTTCATCGACCCCGTCAATTAATAATACCTGGGGCCCGGCCAGTACTTCCTGGACAATCTTATCAAGGGTCTTTACCGTACTAACCTCATAGTAGGGAAGGCGTCTTTTTAATATTTTTTTTATGACATCTACTGATATATCCTCACGACTGGTCTCCATCATATAGAGAATGGGTAAAATAAGATCATCTTTTATAAAACCATCAATAAAAATTAAAGCAGCTTCCTTATCCCCTATTTCAAATTCCCGGGTCAGGACATCAAAACTCTCATCGGCTCCAAGTTCATTCTTAAGTGTTTTTAAATTATCTTCCAGCTTTTTGCTAAGCGGTTTATCCACTTCATCACTTCCCTGTTCCATCCTTTTTAGTTGAGGAAATTTGAAAATTACGGATGTCGTTGATCCTGTGACTTGAACAGGCTCAATGGATTAGCCTGACCTTATGTTAATAATTGAAGGCCAGTGAAACAGAAGTTGTCAACCAGTGTTACGATAAGACAAATCAATTGTGATAGAACCTTAATATGAAAAATCTTAATTAAACTCTGGGATTAAACAGGCTTGCAATAAAAAAAGCAATTATTACAGAAGCACTGACACCGGCACTGGCCATTTTAAAAACCCCTTTAAAAAGACCAAGGAGACCATCTTTTTGAGCCTCCATCAAAACCCCCTTGGTTAAAACATAACCAAAATTGGAAACGGGAACAGTTATCCCGGCTCCGGCAAACTTAATCAATTTATCATACCATCCCAGTCCAGTAAAGATAGATCCTAGAATTACCAGCCCAACCAATAGATGAGCTGGCGTATATTTAGTGTTATCAAGGAAAATCTGCCCCAGGGCACATATTAAACCACCTACAAAAAATGCTGTCAAATAGTTACCCATTATTGTTTTCACCACCTGGAATTTTTTCTATGACAACCGCATGGGCAACACTAGGAATCGATTCCCCCTGTTTTACGGTTAGAGAACTGAGCAAAGCCCCGGTCCCGATAATTATAATTCTATTTATATCAGCATTTATAATTTTAGGTATAATTACACTTCCTACAACTACTGCTGAAGCAGCACAACCACTCCCACCGGAACCATACTTTTTCTCATCAGTTAATAGCATTGCCCCACAGTCCTGAAGCTTTTCACCTAAATTTATATTTTTTTCTACAAGCAGGGAATCAAGAATTTTTCTCCCCGTTCTCCCCAGGTCACCTGTCAAAATAAGGTCATAATCCTGAGGACCCCTGTTCAGATCTTTAAAGTGCTGTATCAGGGTGTCAGCCGCTGCTGGCGCCATGGCCCCACCCATATCATTGGCATCCTTTTGTCCCAGATCCATTACTTTTCCAAAAGTCGCATGGGTAATCCAGGTAGATCCGCCGACCCGCCCCAGGATGTATGACCCGGCCCCGGTTACCGTCCATTGCTTATATGGTGGATACTGAACCCCATACTCCAGGGGATTCCTGTACTGACGCTCGGCTGTCTGGTAGTGACTGGAACAGTATCCCAGAACACAATCTGCGTAACTGCCATCAATTAAAGCCGCACCCAGGCCCAGGGCCTGAACCATGGTAGAACAGGCTCCATATAAACCCAGATAGGGAACATCATAATCCCGGGCCACAAAATTGGCGGTAATCAACTGGTTTAAGAGGTCACCACCGAGAATAATATCAATATCAGATGTGGTCAGATTTGCTTTCTGCAGGGCCAGATTAACCGAATCTGACACCATCTTTTTTTCACCCTTCTCCCAGGTCTTCTCTCCACATTTAGCATCTTCATATGTCAAATCAAAGTTTTTACCCAGTGGGCCTTTTTTTTCTTCTGGCCCCACCACAGATCCATGGCTTATGATATGTGGAGGGTTTTGAAAGGTAAGGGTCTGTCCATTGAACTTTTGAGCCATATTATCCCCCCATGATTACTTTGAGTAAACCTATTATAAAAGCAGAAACCATTCCGTAGGTTAATACAGGTCCGGCAACTGTAAACAACTTGGCCCCCAGACCCAGGATATAACCATCCTGCTTATATTCCAGAGCCGGTGAAACCATGGCATTGGCAAATCCGGTTACAGGAACAATAGAACCCGCTCCAGCAAACTGGCCTATTTCATCATAAACACCTATTCCTGTTAATAATCCCCCCAGAAAAATCAGGGTTACAGTACTCATTGTCCCGGCATCAGTTTGTGACATATTAAACAACATAAATAATTGCCATAAACCCTGGCCCAGGACACATATTAATCCTCCAACAATGTAAGCTTTTATTATGTTTTTAAATTTGTTAATGGGGGGCTGGTTAGACTTAACCATCCTGGTATATTCATCTTTAGTTTTATTAATATTTTTCAACTTGCATCCCTTTCCAGTTCTGACTTTTAAAGTTTTAGAGCCTGCAAGGTAACAGGCTCTAAATGGTTTCCATATTAAAACTACCTGTTTTCATGTACAGGAAAGGCAACCTGGATATTTACCTTATAATCAAAAACTTTGCCATCTTTAACATCTGCTGTCATATTTAATACTTCTACCCCGGTAATATTATCAATGGTCTTACTTGCTTCCCATACTGCATTCTTTACCGCATCTTCCCATCCCTTATCTGACTCTCCAACCAGTTCAATAATCTTTACTGTAGTTGACAAAAATATTCCTCCTTTTTAAATTTTCAGGGCATCAGTCGGTATATTTTGACCAAGCCCCGGTAGTATTAATAACCAGATCAGGGTTATTATAACTGCTACAACAGTCAGGGTTAATAAAAGTCTGAGAAAGTTTTTATTCATCCTATCACCTCAGTTAACACATATACCAAATTAACATCTAATAATATTATTTAGTTTAACTATAAATTTATACAAAAAAACCCGCCACTAAAGGCGGGGAATATTTAAAAAAATTATACAAGCTTGAATACCAGATTAACTTTTAATAATAACATACAACCCTGAAACCCAGTAAGAAAATACCTGATTGAAATTTAAGATTCTTCAAGATTATCCCTTAACTTATGAAGTATTTTTTTCTCAAGCCGTGATATTTGAACCTGGGATACCCCTATTTCATCAGCTACTTCCTGCTGGGTTTTGTCCTCAAAATAACGCAGGTAAATAATTTTTCGTGACCGTTCATCAAGTTTTTTTAACAGGTCAACCAGCAAAATTTTATTGAAATCAGGTATCTTTTCTTCATCTTTACTCTCGTTAGCAAGATTATCCACAACATATAATTCAGAACCATCATCTTCATAAACTGTTTCATATATAGAAGTTGGGGCTTTATTGGCTTCAAGGGCCTGGACAATCTCTTCCTTACTATAACCAGTTTTTTTTGAAAGTTCTAAAATACTGGGAGAACAATTATTTTTCTTTTTTAATTCTTCTTCTTTTTTTCTGACATCATTAGCAATTTTCTTAAGGGAGCGGCTAACCTTTATTATCCCATCATCCCTGATATGTAATCTAATTTCTCCAATAATCCTGGACACAGCATATGTTGAGAACTTTACTCCCCGGTCTAAATCAAAATTTTTTATAGCCTTGATTAATCCAATAACCCCGATCTGAAATAAATCCTGGGGATCATAACCAGAGCTTTTGAAACGATTTATTACTTTCAGGACCAGTCTTAAATTATGTTCAACTAACTTATCCAGGGCCTTTTGGTCATTATTCTGGGCCTTCTTAATGTAATGCCTGGTCTCCTCCTCACTTAACAACCTTACTTTGGGAAGGTTGATAATACTGTATTCCATTTTATTCCTCTCCTTATTTCTTTACCTGCTTATAACGTTCCGGAACTTTTACCATTATAACTCTGGTTCCTTTATTCAACTCTGATTCCAGTTTAAAATCATCCATAAAGGAATCAATAAAAGCCAGTCCCAGTCCCATATGTTCATCTTTTGTTGTAAATGAAGGACGTAAAACCGCCTCTACATCTTCAATACCAACCCCATAATCAGTAACTATAACCGTTAATTTATCACCTGTTATTTCCATTTCAATATCTATTGTCCCTTCTTTCATCGGATAACCATGAATTATACAGTTTGTTACTGCTTCAGATACAGCTACTTTAATTTCTTCGAGTTCATTTAGAGTAAAATCCAATTCCGAAGCAAAGGTAGCTACCGCTACCCGGGCCAGTCCAACATTACTGCTTTTGCTTAATAGTTTTAAATGGGCCTGATTACGCAATATGATTACCTCCTTTACTATTTAACCCGGCCAGGGCGTCTTCCTCGTTATTGAAAACAGACATAATCTTTAACATACCGGAAAGTTCAAATATTTTCTCCACCTGGGGCTTTAAGGAAACCAGCATCACCTTTCCCCCTTTATCCTTTAAATCCCGGTATCTGCCGAGAATAGCTCCAACACCGGAACTATCTATAAATTTAACCCCTTTTAGATTTAATATAAGGTGTTTTAAATTATTGTTTTCCATAAGTTTAATAGTCTTATCTTTAAATTCGGGGACAGAATGCATATCCAGTTCGCCACTTAATCTTACAATCAGACAATTTCTATCAATTTCTGTTGTTATATGCATATTTTTTCCTCCCTTATCTGGTTTTTCCTCTTTTATATATTTGTAATATTCTTGGTAGTTACCGAAAATTCCTGCTAGAAATTAAAAATAACAATCATAATATATAAATTTATATAAAATTTCTCCACATTAAAAAAGCTACCTTGACAGGTAGCTTTTATAGAGTCGGTTCATAAATATAACATATTTTAATTTTTTCATCTCAATTAAAAATGTTTATATCCCTTTATTATAATCAAATTACCTTTATAATTAATTTATTCACCATAATCAGATGGTATTAATTCAAGTTTATCATTATAACAGGGCTTACGTCCAACTTTAGCGAGATTCACCCATTTACCACCTTTTCTTACCCGGACCACATCAGCCGTAAAATCATTATTGGTCCCCTCCCGGGAGCTATTTGAAAGAAGCCAGCTTCCAACTCCGTATATATCAACTGGAACCTGGGATTGTTCAAAAATCCTTATTTTTTCAGGGGTAAAACCACCGGTAGCAATTATTTTAACTTCCTGACAATACTTCCTGGCCAGTTCAAGATCATCTTCAGGTAAATCCCAAACTTTATAGGCTTTATCCAGGGCCTTCCTCAATCTGAAAATCAATCTGGCATTAACACCATTATCAAGTCTTTTGTCACCGAGGGGTTCTACATTGATATCCCTTAAACTTGAAGAAGTATCAGGCCTGACTCCAAAAAGTTTATATCTCCTGGCTTCTTTATGCTTACCCTGTTTATATAACTTATAATATCTTTCAAACATTACTTTAAGAACCTTATGACTGGTTCCAATACAATCATTATCAAAATCCACCAGGGCAATTCTGTTAACATCAAGGGGCATTAGCCGGGAAAACTGTAACATTGCTTCCGGTGTACTTCCAAGGAACGAGGCAATATATGAATGGCTTATTGTACCGCCACCCTTACCACCCCACCATGTACCCTGTTCATCTGTAGACACATACCGATTACTGTTAGCTCCATAGTCACGGTTATAGGCAGCAACACCCAGGGTATACGCATAACCATGAAGGGCCTGTAGCTTATAGTGGGCAAAACGGGCGGGGAAAAAAAGGATATCCTTCCCCCGGGCAGCTTCTAAAAGTTGATATACGTTTGTGGCTATTCTAGAAGCTTCTGTCAGTGATCCCAGAATAGGGGTTTCTAAAATAGCAAAATCACGATACCTTCCTCTGATTTTTATAACAGGGGTTACTTGTTCAGGATTACCATTATAATAAGCCTTTTCACCATCATGGCAGGCCTCTATTTCCAGGTTTGAAAATGTATTTATAAAATCTCCTTTTTCATCAAAAAAACCGGTAGCCTTTTTTAATATAGCCAGGGCTTCATCAACCCCACCTACAATACAGAATGGTTTCCGCCGTGGAAAGATTTGCATTTCAACCTCAATATTCCCTATATCTTCTCCTTTAAATCTATACCCTTTCCGGGCCAGGGTCTGAAGTATATTAGTTATATTACGGAAATAAACATCAGAATACCATCCCTGAACCATTCTTTCCTTATCAATCTGGAATATTTCAACCGGCAATCTTTTTCTATTAAATACTGTCATCTTTACCACCTCTTTACAACAGCGTTAGTTAGATATTTATCAATTATATCTATATTCTATGATAAAAAGGGTTTTCCTTCTTCAAGTAAAAAGTTTAACCAGACTGGTTACCATCATTTTGATTATTCTAGTTATCATTTGCCACAACGAAGCCCTGGTTACATCTCTATCAATGACAAGATCCGCTTCCTTTAATAATAAATTACCTTTATATATCCTGATTTTACCTACTGAATCTCCCTTTTTCAGGGGGGCCTTTATGTTTTCTTTTATTATAATTTTTTTCGTTATTTCATCCTCTTCTCCCTTTTTTACAGGGATTACTACTTTATTTCTGGTTAAAACCCGGGCCTGTTCATTCTTGGCGTTTTGAATAGTTATTTCATCTATTACTTCTTCTTTATCGGCTACGATAAAGCTCCTGTATTTACTAAACCCATAAGAAAGAAGCTGGGCAGCCTCTTTAAATCTTGCCTTTGAAGTATCAGCCCCCATAATAACAGCAATAAACCTGATACCATTCCTGGCCGCAGTAGTCGCTACACAGAATTTAGCCTCTTCCGTATACCCGGTTTTTATACCATCAACACCTTTATAATGTCTAACCAGCCTGTTGGTGTTATTTAAGACAAATTCCCCATCCCGGAGGTAATCTATCCAGGTTGACGTCCATTTAAGTACCTCTGGATATTTTAATAACTCCCGGGACATAATCGCCAGATCGTAAGCTGAAGTATAGTTTCCTTCTACAGAGGGGTCACCAGGGGGGAGACCATTTGTATTATAAAAGTATGTATTTTTACATCCCAGTTCCCGGGCTTTTTCATTCATTTTTTTAACAAAGTCCTCTTCAGTACCGTACAGGTATTCAGCAACGGCAACACAGGCATCATTGGCAGAGGCTATGGCTATAGCCTTCATCAGGTCTTCAAGAGTCATCTCTTCACCCGGTTCCAGGTAAACCTGTGACCCACCCATACTGGCTGCCCTCTCACTGACTATGATGGAATCTCTCAAGCTGGCTCTTCCATCTTCAAGGGCTTCCATTACTAATAACATTGTCATAATTTTTGTCATACTTGCCGGTGGTAATTTTTGATGAGGATTCTTCTCATAAAGAATTTCACCTGTATTAACCTGCATCAATAGGGCTGATTTTGCTGTTAAATCAAAAGACGGTTGTTCTGCCATGGTATAAAAGGGGAATACCAGAATAAATAAAAAAAAGAATAAGATTATATTAATAAATTTTCCTTTATTAACCCTGCAAAACATATATATAGTCCCTCCTTTACCCTTATAGTAGATATTTATTACCTAATCTCGGGGTTTATGCAGGAGGGACAGGTATTGTTTTAAAGTAATTATTCGATTATCTCATAAATTAACTTGTTTCTTTTATTCTTTTCCTGGCCTATAATTATAGCTTTTTGAACTCTTTCTTTTACTTCTTCACTGTTTGTAGTATCATTAATATGTATTTCTGCAAGTAGTTCATCTTTATTCACCTTATCACCCATTTTTTTCTTCAGAACAATACCAACAGCAGGATCGATCCGGTCACCTTTTTTCTCCCGTCCTCCACCTAAAGACATAACAGTTAGTCCAATCTCTCTGGCATCTATCTGCTGGACATAGCCATCATTATTGGCTTTAACAGCTATTATATTATTGGCCCGGGGTAATAGTTCTTTATTATCAACTACATCAGGATTTCCTTTTTGAGCCTTTATAAACTCTTTAAACTTTTCAAGGGCTTTACCGGTCTCAATCAGGTCCTTTAATTTATTATACCCTTCTTCAAAATCAGTGGCCTTTTCACCAATTACAAGCATATTAGCCCCCAGGGTCAGGCATAATTCCTCTAAATCCTCAGGCCCATGTCCCCCAAGGGTGTCAATAGCCTCTTTCACTTCAAGGGCATTACCTACGGCATATCCCAGAGGCTGATTCATATCTGTTATCACTGCTATAGTTTTTCTCTGGACCTGTCTCCCTATTTCAACCATAGCCCGGGCCAGTTTCCTGGCATCTTCCAGGTTTTCCATAAAGGCACCACGGCCTGTTTTAACATCAAGGACAATACCATCGGCCCCTCCGGCAATCTTCTTACTCATTATACTGCTGGCTATCAGGGGTATAGAATCAACTGTTGCTGTTACATCCCTTAAACTGTATAGCTTTTTGTCAGCAGGAGTCAGATTACCGGTTTGACCGGCCACAGCAACACCAGTAGAATTAACGATATTTATAAAATCTCGACGATCAAGCTCTGTTTTAAATCCAGGAATAGATTCCAGTTTATCAATAGTACCTCCGGTATGACCCAGACCCCGCCCGGACATCTTGGCAACAGGAATTCCGGCAGCAGCAACCAGCGGCGCCAGAACCAGAGTAGTCGTATCACCAACACCACCACTACTATGTTTATCTACTTTTATTCCACGAATTTCACTCAAATCAATAATATCCCCGGATTTAGCCATAGCCATTGTCAGGTGTGAAGTTTCTTCAGAATCCATACCTTTGAAGAAAACAGCCATAGCCCAGGCTGACATTTGATAGTCTGGTATTTGACCACGGGTATATTCCTGAATTAAAAAATCTATTTCCTCTTTTGATAATTTAAAACCTTCCCTTTTTTTATAAATGATATCATATGCTCTCATGATACCCCCCCTACATTTCTTCTAATATCCCTCTAACCAGGTTTATAAATTTAGGTTTAACCTTACTTGAAATCTCCATAACATCATCATGAGAGAGAGGCTCCGGTAAAACACCAGCAGCCATATTACTTATACAGGAAATACCCAGAACATCAAAACCCATGTGATTGGCAACTATTACCTCAGGAACGGTAGACATCCCAACGGCATCAGCCCCAATCCTCCGTAAAAACCTTATTTCTGCGGGTGTCTCAAAACTGGGACCTGTTACTGCTACATACACACCTTTCCTCACATTAATCCCCCGGGAAGAAGCTACCCTTTCAGCAATTTCGATCAAGTCTTTACTGTAGGCATAGGTCATATCCGGAAAACGGGGACCAAACTCATCAAAGTTTTTACCGATCAGGGGATTATCTCCCATCATATTTATATGATCGGTTATCAGCATTAAATCACCTGGCCTGAAATTTAGGTTAATACCACCTGCTGCATTGGTAACAATTAATTTGTTAACCCCCAGTTGTCCCATAACCCGGACTGGCATTGTTAATTCCTGCAGTGAATACCCTTCATAATGGTGAAAACGCCCCTGCATAGTAATAACATTATTACCTTCAAGTTCACCGATAACAAGCTGACCCGCATGGCCTTCTACTGTAGATAACGGAAAATTGGGAATATCCTTATAAGGGATAACAATGGGGTTTTCAATCTCTTCAGCTAAAACCCCGAGACCAGATCCCAAAATCAATCCAAGGTCAGGTTTTATGTTTATTTTTTCCTCAATAAAACTGGAAGCTTCTTTAATTTTATTTAACATCTAAAAATTCCTCCTCTCATTTTTGTCTAATTAAACGATTTAAACAAAAATTTCATAAAAATATATTAGTTTTGTTACTAAAAAATAAATTAAAACCTGAATACTCAATTTTATCGGCTTTTCAGGATTAACTATTTTTAACCAGGCAGAAATAACTTCTTCACTTTAAAATAATCCCGGCAAAACTTTCACCATTGTTTACCTGACGAACCCCGAGCAAATCGGTTATAGTTGCTGCCAGGTCACTATAGCTACTCCTTACCCCCAGGTTACAGTCTTCCTTGATGTTTTCCCCATATATTAACAGGGGAACATACTCCCTGGTATGGTCTGTCCCCTTATAGGCAGGGTCACAACCATGATCAGCAGTTATTATTAAAATATCATTACTTTTTAATTTATCAAGTATTTCGGGTATTCTCTGATCAAACTCCTCAAGGGCCCGGGCATAGCCCTTCACATTACGGCGATGACCATACACCATATCAAACTCAACCAGATTGGCAAAAATAAGTCCACTGGAAACCTCATCCATGTAATCGAGAATCGCATCAACACTATCCATATTATCTACAGTGTGATTATATTCATTAATTCCCCTACCGGCAAATATATCAACAATTTTACCAACAGCATATACCTGTAAACCTGCTTCTTTTATTATATCAAGCATGGTTTTTTCAGGTGGTTCAAGGGAAAAATCTTCCCGTCTTTCGGTCCTGACAAAATTACCAGGCTTTCCGATAAAAGGACGAGCTATAACCCGGCCAACAGCATGTTTCCCGGTTAAAATACGACGGGCAATTTTACACATATTATAAAGTTCCTCAACCGGTATAACCTCTTCGTGGGCTGCAATCTGAAAAACACTATCGGCTGAAGTATATACAATGGGTTTCCCTGTTTTTATATGTTCTTCTCCCAGTTCTTCAATAATTTTGGTCCCGGAAGCAGGTTTATTTCCCAGGACTTCACGTCCAATCTCCCTTTCAAAGGGCTTTATAACCTCGGGAGGAAAGCCATCAGGATATGTAGGGAATGGTTCTTTTAGGATTATTCCGGCTATTTCCCAGTGTCCGGTAGTAGTGTCCTTGCCAGCTGAAGACTCAGCCATTTTACCGTAGGCCCCCCTGGCTTTGATAGTAGACGATATTCCTTCTAAATCCTTTATTTTACCAAGCCCCATTCTTTCCATATTAGGAATACTCATTCCTTCCTGACTGCAGATATGTCCCAGGGTATCAGCCCCTTCATCACCTTATTTCCTGGCATCAGGAAGAGCACCAATACCCACACTATCAAGAACAATTAAAATAATTCTATTAACATTATTTTCTCCTACCATAATAACCCCCTTCCCGGTTAATTATTTAATTTTTTAATTAAATCTAAGTTTAGACTATCCGGATTTATACATATTATTCTTTTTCAACCGAAAATCTGTCAGACGTCATACAATTATTATTCTATAAACTTCATGTAAATTCCTTCATAAAAAAACAATTATAGGCCTTATAAAAAGCTTGAATTATGTTAAATTAATAATATTCAAATAAAAAAAGTGTCTCTTATTATAGTATTTCTAAGCATAAAAAAAGCCACCCCTGGAGGGTAGCCTGATAAAGTATTTTATATATTATATACTAAAATTACTATGTTAACTTAAACTGTAATATCATCTTTTATATTATTATATTTTGATTTACTTATTCCCTTTACTTTAGTTATATCTTTAATTGTCTTAAATCTACCTTGTTTTTGCCTGTATTCAACTATTCTTTTCGCAAAGGCAGGACCAATACCATCGAGCTTTTGAAGTTGTGAAGCAGCAGCCTTATTTATATTGATTTTATCAGAAGTTACAGCAGTAGCGGCAATTTCATCTCTATTCATTTTCTCCTGATCAAAAGACTTTTCTACCCCATTTAAAGGTACTGTATTTTGATTATTACTTTCCTGGTTATCTTCCCGTTTAACACCCTGTTTACCAGTTAATTTATGATAAAGATTTTCATATTCCAGTGCTGACCTTTTCCAGCTAAAATCACTTGAGAGGGCTCTCCTGACCAGTTTATTCCAGACATCCTTATCATGATAAAAACCTACAGCTCTTCTAATGGTATACAACATATCATGGGCATTATAATTTGCAAAACTGAAGCCATTCCCTTCACCTGTATATTCATTATAAGGTTTTACTGTATCTTTAAGTCCTCCCGTTTCTCTTACAACTGGAATGGTTCCATATCTGAGACTTATAAGCTGCCCCAGACCACAGGGTTCAAAGCGGGATGGCATCAAGAAAATATCACTACCGGCATATATCTTCTGGGCCAGAACAGGGTCATATTTTAAATTAACAGAGATTTTTTCGGGATAGCGATTACCATATTCCCAGAAAACATGTTCGTATTTGTTATTACCTGTACCCAGGACTACGAACTGAATATCGTCCTGCATTAATTCATCAAGGATATGGATTACAAGATCGAGTCCTTTTTGTTCCACTAACCTGGATACCATTCCGATTACAGGAACATCCTCCCTTACGGGCAAGCCCAGTTCTTCCTGAAGCCTGGCTTTATTCTCATATTTTCCTTCCGGTTTATTTAAATCATAGTTAGTGTATATCCTGGTGTCTGTTGCTGGATTGAAATCATCATAACTGATTCCATTTAGAATTCCATATAAATCATTACCCCTTAAACGTACCGCATAATCTAACCCATAACCATAATACGGATCTTTAATCTCTTCAGCATAGGTATGACTAACGGTGGTAACAGCATCAGACTCCATAATTCCCATTTTCATGAAATTTATCAACCCATCATGCCTTACAACACCATTGTCCCAGTAATGATGACTTATTCCCAGGACATCTTCCAGTATGTCATAACCAAACTTACCTTGATATTGAAGGTTATGGATTGTAAAAACTGTTTTTATATTTTTATAAAAATCAAATTGTTTATAATTATCCTTGAGCATAATACACAGGGGACCGGTCTGCCAGTCATTACAGTGAATAATATCTGGTTTGAACCCAATTTTAGGTAACATTTCTATAATAGCCCGGCAGAAATAAGTGAACTGGATATGCTTATCTTCATTTTCGTAAAGACTGTCCCGGTAAAAATAATTTTTGTTATCAACCAGATAGGTTGTAACACCGTTATTATCCAGTTTATTGATACCTACATATTCATCTCTCCAGACTACCCTGGTTCTAAAATGCAAGACATGTTCGAGCTGCTCTTTATAGTATTCAGGAATCTGTTTATATTCCGGCATAACTATATTAACATCATGGCCCAGTTCCTTTAAAGCCACCGGTAAAGAGCCGGCAACATCTGCTAAACCACCGGTTTTAACAAAAGGCGATACTTCAGACGAAACAAATAATACTTTTAATTTTGACCCCATTAAAGCCCCTCCTTATAATCTTATAATTTAGTCTCATGATTTGGTAATTTAAGTATATATATTATTACTACAATTGTCAAATTTAGAAATATAATTTTAAACGTTTCAAATGCTGGTATACACAAAAAATATAGTAAATTTTTAAAGGAAAGAACCCTTCTTTGTGGAATTATTTATTAAAGAGGAAAATTTTTATTATTTTTTAATACAGGGATGAATATACATTTAATATAACCCATTTTACAAAAGAAAGGATGGTGAAAAATTGAAAGATAAAATACCGACTGATTATGACCGATATTTATTTCACCAGGGAAGCCACTATAAAAGCTATGAATTTTTAGGAGCTCACCCCTGCGAAGAAAATGGAAAAACAGGGGTTCGTTTTTCAGTCTGGGCCCCTAACGCTGCCGAAGTCAGGGTTATTGGCAGTTTCAATAATTGGGATGGTAATATAAATCCCATGGAAAGAATTAATGATTCTGGAATATGGACTACCTTCATACCTGAGGCCAAAAAGGGAGATCTTTATAAATATGAAATATTAACAAAATATGGAGATACCAGAATAAAGTCTGATCCTTATGCCTTTTATGCTGAACGCAAACCAAAAACTGCCTCAATTGTTTACTCCCTTAATAATTACAAGTGGAATGATAAAAAATGGATGGACAAGAAAAAAGATTATACAGTGTATAATAAACCGGTCTTAATATATGAAGTCCACCTCGGGTCCTGGAAACGTAAGGAAAATGGGGATTATCTAACCTACCGGGAACTGGCAAATGAGCTTGTCGAATATGTCAAAGATATGGGGTATAACTACATTGAATTGTTACCGGTTGCAGAACACCCCTTTGACGGTTCCTGGGGTTATCAGTTAACCAACTACTATTCTGTTACGAGTCGTTATGGGACACCTGAAGATTTTATGTATTTTATCGACAAATGTCACCAGAATGGTATCGGGGTTATCCTGGACTGGGTACCCGGGCATTTCTGCAAAGATGACCATGGACTAAGGTTATTTGATGGAACTGCCCTTTATGAACCCCAGGATCCCCGGAAGGCTGAAAATGAATGGGATACTTTAAACTTTGATTTTAACCAGCCAGAAGTATGGAGTTTCCTTATCTCTAATGCAGTTTTCTGGTTTGATATCTACCATATCGACGGACTCAGGGTTGATGCTGTAAGTAACCTTTTATATTTAAACCATGGAAAAGGTGACGGGGAATGGGTCCCCAACAAATATGGTGGCCATGAAAACCTGGAAGCTATTGATTTTATAAAAACCCTTAATAAAGTAATTTTTGAGTATTTCCCCAATCCCCTGATGATTGCTGAAGAATCCAGCGCCTGGCCCCTGGTAACTTACCCAGCTCATCTTGGTGGTCTCGGTTTTAATTATAAGTGGAATATGGGATGGATGAATGATACCCTGGAATACATGGAAATGGATTCTATATATCGTAAATACCATCATAACCTCCTGACCTTCTCTTTTATGTACATGTTTTCAGAAAACTTTGTTTTACCTCTATCCCATGATGAAGTAGTTCATGGAAAAAAATCTTTACTTGATAAAATGCCCGGTGATTACTGGCAGAAATTTGCTAATTTAAGAACCCTTTATGGATATATGATGGGACACCCCGGTAAAAAATTATTATTTATGGGTGGAGAATTTGGACAATTTATCGAGTGGAACTATAAACAGGGACTTGACTGGCTATTACTCGATTATGATATGCATAAAAAACTCCAGAATTATGTCAGGGAATTAAACTACTTCTATAGACAGGAAAAAACCCTGTGGGAAGGGGATCATGAAGATGGGGGATTTGAATGGATTGATCCCCATGACAGTGAACAGAGTATCATTACATTTATGAGAAAAAACAAAGATGGAAGTGACTATACTATTATTGTCTGTAATTTTACTCCTGAAGTCAGACATAATTACAGAATTGGTGTTCCTGAGTTTAAAGAATATAAGGAGGTATTTAATAGTGACCTGGAAAAATTCGGTGGGTCCGGCCAGAAAAATTCTACAATTATACAGCCAAGTGAACAACCATGGCATAACAGACCATATTCAATAGAAATAACAATACCTCCTCTGGCAACAATATTTTTTAAACCCCTGAATCAATAAAAAGAAATAGTTTAAACTTTATTACTTTTAATAAAACTAAATAGCCGGTTATTTTTATATAAAAATAAATATATAAATTTTTATTGGGTTTAAATTTAAATCTTTATATTAATTTATCTGGGAGGGAAATTTATGTCGACGAAAAAAGAAATTATAGCCATGTTACTGGCAGGTGGGCAGGGAACCCGTCTTGGAGTATTAACAAAGAATCTGGCAAAACCGGCTGTCCCCTTTGGCGGGGAATATAGAATTATTGATTTTCCTTTAAGTAACTGTGCCAATTCGGGGATTGATACTGTTGGTGTCCTGACCCAGTACAAACCTCTTGTTCTTAACTCCTATATTGGAATCGGGAGTTCATGGGACCTTGATAGAAAAAGTGGTGGGGTAACTGTTCTCCCCCCATTTGTCAGGGAAAATGGTGGTGAATGGTATAAAGGAACAGCCAATGCTATATACCAGAACACTGAATTTATTGAGTTATATGATCCGGACTATCTGCTGGTTCTGTCAGGTGACCACATATACAAAATGGATTATTCTTTGCTACTTGACTATCATAAAGAAAAAAATGCTGATGCTACCATAAGTGTTATTGAAGTTCCCTGGAAGGAAACATCGAGATTTGGCATTATGGTAACCGATGATAATAAAAAAATTATTGAATTTCAGGAAAAACCAGAAGAAGCCAAAAGTAATCTCGCATCAATGGGGATATATATTTTTAACTGGAATATGTTAAAAGAATATTTAGATAATAGCCAGGAAAGTATTGATTTTGGCAAACATATCATACCTCGAATGCTGAATGATAATAGAAATCTCTTTGCATACCATTATAAAAGTTATTGGAAGGATGTCGGTACTATAAATAGTTACTGGGAAGCCCATATGGACCTCTTAAAAGACCCTTCCCGGTTAAATTTATATGATAAATTCTGGCCCATCTATTCTGTTAACCCCAACAAACCACCAATGTATATCGGGAAAAATGGATTAATCAAGCGGTCCCTGATTAATAAAGGTTCTGAAGTTTTTGGACGGGTGGAGGAATCAGTGGTATTTTTTGATGTTTTTATTGGTAACAAGGCCAGAATTAAAGAATCGGTTATCATGCCCAGGGTAAAGATAGGTAAAAATACTATCATTGAAAAAACGATTATATGTGGCGATGTTACTATAGGTAAGAATTGTCGTATCGGGGTTGATTTGGGAGGTAATCAAAAATCGGGAGTAACCGTTATTGGTGAATTTTCCAATATACCGGATAATACAATTATTAAAAAAGGAGAAGTTATTGAATAACTAATGAGGTTATAAAAGGGAGGGATTTTTTTGAAAAGTATTATGGGGATTATAGATGATACTCAGGAAGACAGTTTTTTAAAAGATTTAACCTTTCACCGTTCAGTCGCTTCTGTTCCATTTGGGAGCAGGTATCGTTTAATAGATTTTATTCTGTCTAATATGGTAAACTCAGGAATCAGGAATATTGGAATCCTGGTAAAAAACAAACACCGGTCTCTCCTTGACCACCTGGGACCCGGTAAAGAGTGGGACCTTGATAGAAAAAGGGATGGATTGTTTCTCCTGCCACCGGCTCAAAACAATGGTCACCACAACAGTAACTCAAACATACCTTTTTTTAAGGATAACCTTGACTATCTTTATAATAGCAGGCAGGAATATGTTATTTTCTCCAGCACTAATATAATATATAATTTGAATTTCAAAGAAGTTTTTTCTAAACATAAAAAAATGGGGGCAGATCTGACAATAATTTCACATGATATACCGGATGACAGAGACAGCAACTATTTATACCTTAAAACCAGTAAACAGGGATGGATTACTGAACTAACTGATAACCCTGACAATGGCAGCAAAATCTCTCTGGAGACATATATTTTGAAAAAATCACTCCTGATTGATATTATTGATTATTGTATTTCCCATAACAAAAAAGATTTTGTTAGAGATGGTATAGCCCATTACCTTGGTAAATTAAGGGCTTATGCTTATCACCACAACGGTTATGCTGGTATTATAAACTCTATCCAGAATTATTTCAAATGTAATATGGACCTCTTAAATCCAGAAATATGGAAAGAATTATTTTCAGATTCAGGTGTTATTTACACCAAAGTTAAAGACGAACCCCCTACAAAGTTTTCTCAGAAGTCAAAGGTAATTAATTCGTTACTGGCCAATGGATGTATCATTGAAGGTCATGTTGAAAACAGTATTATTTTTAGAGGAGTCAGGGTTCATAAAAACGCTAAAATCAAAAACAGTATTATTATGCAAAAGTGCAAAATAGAAGAAAATGCTGTTATTGAAAATGCTATTCTTGATAAAAATGTTATTGTCAACCAGGATAAAAAACTAATCGGGGATTTAAAATACCCAATCAGAGCCCGTAAGAAATCAATTATCTAGAAGGGAGAACCAGATGAAGATACTATTTGTCGCTGCCGAATCTTATCCATTTATTAAAGTCGGAGGTCTGGGGGATGTTGTCGGGTCGTTGCCATTAGCATTAAAAAAACAGGGCCATGATGTCAGGGTTATGATACCGAAATACGGTTCTATTCCCGAAAAATACAAATCACAAATGGGTTACATAAATAGCCTCGTTGTACCCCTTGCCTGGCGTAAACAATTTTGTACCCTGGAGGGGACTACCTTTAAAGGAGTCCCCTTCTATTTTGTCGATAACAGTTATTATTTTAACCGGACCAGGATATATGGCTACCATGATGATGCCGAAAGATTTGCCTTCCTTTCCCGGGCGGCCCTGTATATTCTGCCAATTTTAGGTTTTAAACCAGATATCATACATTGCCATGACTGGCATACCGGGTTGCTCCCCGTCTTTTTGAAGGATCATTTTAGCCAGAAAAAATTTTATCATCATATGAAAACAATATTAACAATCCATAACCTCAAATTTCAGGGGGTATTCCCCGAAAATATCCTTGAAGATATACTGGGACTTGATTATATCTATTTCAAACCCGATGGCGTGGAATTTTTTGGACAGGTTAATTTCCTTAAAGGAGGGTTAATTTTTTCTGATATCATAACTACAGTCAGTAATAACTATGCTGAAGAAATAACAACTCCAGAATATGGGGAACAACTTCACGGTGTTTTAAAATCAAGGTCAAAGGAACTTTTTGGAATTATGAATGGACTGGATTATGAAGAATATAATCCTGAAACAGACCCCTACCTCTACCAAAATTTCAGTCTGAAAAATCCTGTTCGGAAAATAAAAAACAAATTAAAACTCCAACAAGAACTGGGTTTACCTGTTGACAAAAACACCCCTGTTATTTCAGTAATTTCAAGATTATATAAACAAAAAGGAATTGATTTGCTGGTACAGGCCCTGCCCCACATCCTCTCCCGAAATATACAGTTTATTTTACTGGGAACCGGAGATAAAAACTATGAACTCTTCTTTAAGGAAGCCCGTTTTGCATATGGGACAAATCTTTCTGTCAATATTAAATTTGATAATGAGCTGGCCAGAAAAATTTATGCTGGTTCAGACATTTTTCTTATGCCTTCTCTATTTGAACCCTGTGGCCTCGGCCAGTTAATAGCGATGCGATATGGCACTATACCAATTGTCCGGAAGACTGGAGGCCTTAAGGACTCTGTTAAACCATTTGATCCTGACTCTGGAACAGGTAATGGCTTTTTGTTTGATGAATTTAACTCTAAAAGTATGTTAAAAGCAATAGATGAAGCCCTTACAATATATAAAAATAAAAACCTGTGGAATACCATCAGAGAAAATAATTTAAAGACAGACTTTAGCTGGAAACAATCAGCCCTGAAATATCAAAAATTATATAAAAAATTAATCAATGTTAATTAAATAATAGCACTTTCCTCCAGGGAAGTGCTATTATTTAATAAAAAAAGCCCCACCCCTGTTCTTTAATTCAGGATACTTAAGAGGTGAAGCTTTGATTTTCTTTTCATGATAATATTTATTTAAATTTTAATTTTTTATTCTACAGTTTTAAAAACTCCCCGTTTTCATAAAATAATTCTCCATCTGCATATATCCGGCCATTCTTCTTCATATCACACAGCATATCCCAGTGAATACTGGATACATTTTTTCCGCCGGTTTCTGGATAACTACTACCGATGGCAAAATGAATTGTCCCACCAATTTTTTCATCAAAGAGCATATTACGGGTAAACTTCTTAATACCTGTATTACAACCAATTGCTACTTCACCGACAAACCGTGACCCTTTATCTGTATCAAGAAGGGAATGAAGGAGGTCCTCACCTTTTGAAGCACTGGCTTCAACAACCTTGCCTTCTTTAAATATCAATCTGATATCTTCTATCTCTTTCCCCTGGAAAATACCCGGGAATGAAAATCTGATTTTACCCTCAACACTATCTTCAACAGGTCCGGTAAAGACTTCACCACCGGGATAATTTTCCTCACCTTTATCCGCAACCCATTTACGACCATCTACCCGGCATTTTATGTCAGTGTCTTCAGAGACAAAATGCAGTTCAGACTTGGATTCCAGAAATTGAGCAATCTTTTCCAGCCTTTCTCCAAACTCCCTCCAGTATTTAATCGGGTCTTCCTTATCTAAATGGCAGGCCTTAAAAACAAAGTCTTCATAATCCTCTAGGGACATTTTAGCCTCCTGGGCATCAGCAAGAGTTGGATATTGACAGATATTCCACCTGAGGTCTCCTGATGCAGCCCTGTTCATATAAATCTCGGTAATTTCTTTATTAGCTTTACTTCTTTTGCTTATTTTCTCTGGATTTACATTGCTAAGCCCTTTTGTATTATAATTACCGAGGACCCTGACCATTGCATCAACATTTTCTATTAAGTACTTCCTGAAAGGAGACTGATATGTTAACTGTTCTTCAGAGGCAAATTTATAAAAGATTTCTTCCTGACCTTCAAAATTACTTATTACCAGAGGATGACCCCCGGCTTTAATAACCTCTTTATATATGGCCTTAATCATGGGTTCGGTTATCATATTCCCCTGTATTAAGACTGAATCCCCTTTATTTATTCCCAGTGAATAATTAACTATTACCCTGGCATATTTTTCTATCATTGGATTAACCATTTACAAATCACCCTTCCAGTAGTTGTTACCTTCAAATAAATTAGTTTTTAAAAACCTTGATTATAAAACCATCCCAACACCTTACCTTTTCATGATAGCCCACCAGTTTTCGCACCTTACAACCCCTGCCTGACCCTGGCCTGGCAGGGCTAACCATTAAAAAAATCAACAAAACATAAAAATACTTTTATTTATCTTTCAATTTTAATTAATACCGTGTTTTCACCATCTTTTATATTTACTAACGTTCCATCTTCTAAATCATCTTCGACCTTTTTCAGTATGTCTTCAAGATTTATTTCCTGCTCATTAAGGGTTTCCCGGGCCTCCTCTGGCATAAAATTAAGAGCAACCTTTGCCAGGGACAGGGGAATTGAAATATCAACCTCTTCTCCATCCTCGGACTCAACTAATATTTTAAGAAAGGGCTGCTTTTTCTTTTGCTGATTTTCTCTGTGTACCTCTTTTTCTTTAAATTCCATTGTTTCCAGCAGTTCATTAGCCTCCTCAACACTAACCTTACCTTCCTCAACCATTTTTAGAATTTTAAGGCGTTCTTCCTCCATTTGATCACCTCCTATCCTTTCTGTAAGAGTTCAATTGCTTCTTTAGCACTTATCTCCCCCTTCTCCAGGGAATCCAGTATTTCTTTTCTCTTCCTGGTAGTTTCTTCCTCAGAACTATCTTTTATATCATACCCCAGGTCCTGAATAACATTATCTAGTTTATTCCTGACTGTGGGATAAGAAATACCGAGTTCCCTTTCAACTTCTTTAATATTTCCCCTGCATTTGATAAAAACCTCAACAAAATGTAGCTGATCCGGATCAAGTCTGGAGAATTTGTTTAATCTAAAGTTTCCATTTATGACTGTCTGGCACTGGGGGCATTTAAGGGATACAACCCTCATTTGATCACCGCAAACAGGACATTTTCCTATTATTTTATTGGCCAAGATAACCACCTTCTTATCAAGTAAGTTTGATGTTCTGTTTATTATTATAAACTATATTTTAATATTTGTCAATAAAAAATATTTTTTTGTTAACATTTTTAAGCTTATTATTAACTTTTTTAATGTTTGCATTTAATCATGGGTTCCGGGGAGAATTTTTCATAAAAAAATCCCCTGTCAGGGGATTTTATTAAACCAGAGTTTTTATTAAAAATATGTATTAAACTTAAATCATTTACTTTAAAACAGTAAATTACTAACAACTTTTAATAACATGGGGCTTACAAAAGATTCTATAACTGAACCCACGATTGAGATGAGACCCAAAAATAACATCAATAAAGAATAGGATAAAAAGTCTTCAATATTCAGTTCCTTCTGTGATCTAAAAAAATTAAATATTTTAATGCTGAAATATATCCCCATCATACCGGCTAATGTATAAACAGGTACAATTATTAAATTTTGAGGTAAAATAGAAACTATGGCCATTAATATACCTTTAAAATTAAATTCATTAACCATAAAACCAACTGTAAACCCGAGTACAAACCCTTTAAAAAAAACTAAAATCGGAATAAGAGGCATAAGTATCAAAGATAGTCCAAATGCCCATATTAAAAATATACTCAATAAATTAAACTTAATACTTTGACCAGCCAGGGTAGTAGAACTATAGCCCAGTGAATTAAATTCCTTTAAAAAATTATTAACGTAACTAAATAAATTTTGTCTGACACTGAAGTCCACTGAATTAATCATAACAGCACCGGAAAAAATTCCTGCTAAAAAAATAATGATAACAAATATTAAGACCGGTAATCTCTTTCTAAAAAAATTAATCATTACATTATTCACTGGTTATCCCCCCGGCATAGAGAGCTTATATTTAAATTTTATGCATCGGGGGGACAGGATATGTTTATTCTTCATCAAGGGGCATATCCAGAAACCCCCGTTTTATTATTTCTTGTCCTATTACCTGGGCGGCCTGAACATCTTCCATTGAATTTGAACTTGAAGAAACTATGGTAATACCGCTACGGCATTTCAGGGCACTTTCTATAGCCCTGTCTGCGGCAATTTTGGCTGGTTTACTCCCCTTCATCTTATTTGTCCGGGCTACTGTTCCTGTTATTACTTCAGGAGCACCATAGTTATAGGCAGCATCGAAGGCAGCCCCTCCGGAAGGACTAACAATCACCAGAACTTTATTCTCAAGGTCAACAAGATTTACAATCTCCCGCCCAATGTTGGACACAACCTTTTCAATTTTAGCTCCTGCCCTTTCTATCCCTTTAACTACCTTATTAATCCCATCTACATCGCTATCATCATTATTGATATAACGTGGCTCAGCGGCAATAACTACCCCAGTTTCACTTTTTATAGCCTTTTTACCGGCAAAATAACCTATTTTTTCTGGATTAACAGTAACCGGGACATTATGCTGGTCGGGACAGGCTCCCAGCACATCAAGGACACCTGCTTCAAGGGCAGCTTCAGCTGTAGTGGACATATCAATTACATCAACCACCATTACTACATTACCCTGTCGGGCAGCAGCTGCTGCTCCTGACGCATTAAAGGAAATATTCAGGGTTTTAACCCATAACTTTGCCATAAACACCACCTCCACCGGGCTCTATAGAAGCCTTACCAGAACGTGCCTTATCAATATTCCCTGCAATCCTGGTTCCGACAAGTTCTGACAATTCATTTACCCCAGACTGATGAATAATCTCCATTTCTGTCCCAAAGGATTTTAATAATTTATTGAGGGTCTTTTTGCCAACCCCTGGTACATCGGCCAGGGGGATTTGATGTACATAGGGGGGGCGCCAGGGAGGGGATATTGATTTATTTCGTTTACTTATATTTATAATACGATCTTTTACCCCCATAATTATCTTCTGGCTCCCACAGAGTGAACATCTTTCTCCTCCGGTAAGTGGTACTGTTTTTTGGCAGTGAAGGCAATATGATGAATAGTATTTACCCAGTCTGGGATCAAGGCCATAGTTATATGTTATACACCGGCCTTTTTTTCTCTGTAATGCCAGTTTGAATTCCTTAAAATTAATATCCTCAAGTCTCATTTTATTATATTCACGGGCTATTTTCCCAAGAGAATGGGCGTCGGAATTACTTAGAAAAGATTTCCCCGCCAGTTCTGAAAGAAAATCTGCCAGATGAGTATCGGCACTTAACCCCAGTTCAATAGCAGGAATCTTCTCCCACTCTTCATCAGAAAAAACTTCACGGTAGCCGGAAAAACACCTCCCATAAAAACTTTTGTGGGGCGTAAAAGCATGTGCAGGAATTAAAAGGCCTCCAAGTTCATCAACAATATTTAAAATCTCCCTGCCAGTTAGACGACAAGCCTGGGAACTGAGATTTATATTTGTAATATAATTCCCCAATAATTGACTAAATTCTTTTATCTGGCTTAAAAATGGGAAATAAGCTAAATAGTGTGCCTGACCCCCATTCTCTTCCCGGCTTTCAATTTCCGAACCGAGGATAATAAAAAGCTTATCCTGATATTTTACCCCCCCTTCAGGTAGTTCTTCCATAATACCTTTATCAAGGAGATCTTCTATATCATTTATTACCAGTGGTGAAGCAGAATCTATAATCCCGACAAGGTTTAATCCCTTCCTGTACAACGACTCCTGTAGGATGTTTTGAAAGTTAAGTTTCCTGGAAGCAGTCACCTTTACGGGCTGCCCCCCACAGGCACTGCCAATGTGTATATGAAGATCTGCATATATTTCCTGCAAAGCTTACAACACCTCTCTCAGTAAATATAAAAGCCCTATTATAGTTTTGGCATCTTCAATTTTACCTGATTCTATGTATTCTAAAACATCATCTATTTTTAATTTATGTATGTTAATAAATTCATCTTCGTCACCCTTATCCTCAAATGGCTTTAATTCTCTAGCCAGAAATAAATAGAGGATCTCATTACTAAAACCCGGGCTTGTATAAAATGAAAATAAAAAATCCAATTTCCCTGGTTTAAAGCCTATCTCTTCTATCAACTCCCTTTCAGCACAAAAAGCAGGGGTCTCTCCCTCCTCTAATTTACCTGCTGGAAGTTCTAGTAAACATTTATTAGCCGGCTTCCGAAACTGCTCCACTAAAATAACTTCATTACCCATTACAGGAATAATGGTAACCCCACCGGGGTGTTCTACTACTTCACGACTGGCTTCTTTTCCATTGGGAAGTTTAACTTTATCTATTCTTACGTCTATAATACGTCCCTGAAACACCTCTTCAGTTGAAATTGTTTTTTCTTCAAGTTCCATTACAATCACCCCTTTTTCATATCATTAAACCTCAAAACAGCTAATCCTGCTGTAATGAAAAACAGGTGGTCATCTTCATATCCCCTGCCCATGGAATTAAAATCAAATTGACTTTGTGAAAGGATTTTATCTATAATTCCATAATCATAAATATAAGCATTATGTTTCTTTATAACACCCAGTTGACTAGCCTTTTTAACTATATTGTACTCCTCAGGGAAAACAACATCAACCGGTTTATCTATTAAATCCATCAACAGGGTTATGCTATGATGACTAATACCAAAGTGCCTTTGCCGGGGATCGGCCATACTTACCCGGGGTACAAAAATAACCCTCCCCCCCAGTACCTGAACAGCATGGCAGACAAAAGAAGATTCCACCCCACTATATCCCAGTTTTGTTCCTGTTCCTGTAATACCGGGACCCATGGCCGATACAACCAGATCAGCCCTGGCGATTTCAGTAGCTGCTGCCAGGCCGGTATAAATATTTACAGTCTCCAGATCCCCACCAAAAGCATGGCCGGTGGTTATTGTTGTATCTATTAATTGTTTTTTCTTCAGTATATTTACGGTATCACTGAAATCAATTGGTAGGGCGCCACCCTCGGTCATAATATAAACCAGTTTGCCATGGGGATAAAAATGCTTAAATGTTATGGCTAAAGGAGCCAGCAGGCTATGTAAAGGTAAAATTACAACAATTTGACCCTTTAAGTTTTTAAAATTATTAATGAGATCATGGTATTTACTTTCCTGTTCCTCAACACACTGGGTTTTCACCTGACAGGGGGTATACCTTAACTTCATTATATGCCCCGGATACTCTTTTTCAAAAGACACCTTATCATCTAAAGAACTATCATTCATGACAGCCATTACAAAATGATATCCACCTGTTCCCAGGCCGAGTTCAATAGCTGTTGTATTCAGGACAACCTGAACACCAGCTTCCAGCCTTCCGGTCATGGGGATATAATTAATAGCCTTAAATAACCCCCTATCTTTAATCTCTACTTCCACAATCTGTTTTCTATCTTTATGTTCCTTTATTATTTTTTTTACTGTACCCGGTGCCCGGGATAAATCATAAACCATTAAAAATTCCCTCTTAAAGGTTTTTTAAGTGTCTTGCTGACGTTACCAGATTAGTAACATATTCTGTAATGTCTACCAGGCTTTTTATTTTAACACGTTCTTCTCTGGTATGTACATTTTCCATACCAATCCCCAGATTTACCGTTGGTAAGCCCTTCTCATTGAAAATATTAGCATCACTTCCGCCTCCACTGGCAATACAATTCACATTATAACCAAGCTTTTCACCTATTTCTTTGACATATTTAACCGGTTGTTTGTTTTCTTCAAGAGAAAAGCTTGAATATAACTTTTTCAGCTTAAACTCGGCACTACCCGAATAACGCTCAACAGCTTTTTCTATAACACCTTTCATATGTTCTACCTGTTTATTTAATTCCATTTCATGGTGACTGCGGGCCTCACCTTCCAGTACAACCATATCCGGGACAACATTAGTAGCAATCCCACCTTTGATTACCCCGATATTTGCTGTCGTATATTTATTTATTCTCCCCAGTCTCATACTGGAGATTGCCTGGCTGGCAATTTTAATAGCATTTATACCCCTTTCAGGATTCATACCGGCATGGGCTGAGCGCCCCTTTATTATAGCATTAAATTTAATCTGGCTCGGGGCCCGGTTTATAATAGTACCAATATCCCCATCAGCGTCCAGAACCACACCAAAATCAGCCTCTGCCAAATGAGAACTATGTAAGTATTTGCCCCCCTGTAACCCTAATTCTTCAGCCACTGTAAATATTATTTTCAAGGGACCAGTGGAAACATTATCTTCTTTAAGAACTCTTAAAGTTTCTAATATTGCGCAAACCCCTACCAGGTCATCCCCACCCAGCACTGTATCCCCGCTACTTGTAATATAATCACCCTTTATTACCGGTTTTATGCCCTTACCTGGCTGTACCCGATCCATATGGGCCGATAAAACCAGACTGGGAACATCTTTATTACCCCTGAAATCAGCAATAATATTACCAGCATTACCACCGATTTTCTTCCCTGTTTCATCTTCAACAACATCAGCACCGAGATCCTTCAATTCCTGAGTTAATCTATCAACCATAAGACGTTCTTCAAGGGAGATACTATCTATCTGTACAAGCTCCTTAAATAACTTTACTATTCTATCTTTATTAACAGGCATAAATATTATTCCTCCTCAGTCAGACTACAGGCCATCGTATCATACTATGTATTATTCCCGAAAGATACTTAAAATCCTTCTATATAACTTATTTTTTTCTATGTACAATACTGGTCAGAACAAATTATGATTCATCCATGTAATGTTAATTTATTAATGTCACCAATTATTGATACTAAACACTTAAATATAATTTTCTTGGACAACTAAAAAACCACGGGATTAGTACTGATAACTAATCCCGTGGTTTTATCACGTTTATTACAAACTTATTTATGCTAATTCAGCCTGACACCTGTATCAAGGGCTTTTTCGTTAATTGGAATCAACTTATGATGCCTCCTGGAAAGAACACTTTTGAGTGAATCTTTCACTGTATTTAAGTCCACAACATCTTTTTTAGATAAATATGCCCCCAGCATTACCATATTGGCAACTTTACTGTTACCAAGCTCATTTGCAAGTTCATTGGCGGGTACTTTTATTACTTCGACATCATCCCGGTCTACCTCTTTTTCTATGAGGGATGAGTTAACAAAAATAGTTCCCCCTGGTTTAACCCGGGGCGCAAATTTTTCCAGAGATGGTAAATTCATAACTATAATTGTATCCGGTTTAGATGAAAGGGGAGAAGGTATCTTATTTGATGACATAATTACTGTACAGTTGGCGGTACCACCCCTCATTTCGGGGCCATAAGAAGGCATCCAGGAAACTTCAATACCTTCTTTCATACCGGCATAGGCCAGCAACTTCCCCATCAGCATTACTCCCTGACCACCAAAACCTGCTATAATCATTTCTTCTTTCAATTACTCCACCTCCTCTGGAGTCTTTAACTCACCAAGAGGATAAACGGGAAGCATGTTTTCTTCAAGCCATTTAACTGCTTCCAGGGGGGCCATCCCCCAGTTAGTAGGACAGGTTGATAGAACCTCAACCATACTGAAGCCTTTACCTTCTAACTGAATTTCAAAGGCCTTCTTAATAGATTTTTTAGCCTGACGGATATGCTTGGGGTCATGAACAGAAACTCTGGCAATATAGGCAGCACCATCCAGTACTTTGAGCATTTCTGATACTTTTATAGGATGGCCAGCAACCTCGCTCTGTCTACCATAGGGAGAAGTAGTGGTCTTCTGTTCTACCAGGGTTGTCGGAGCCATCTGTCCCCCGGTCATCCCGTAGATAGCATTGTTAACAAAAACAGTAGTTATCTTCTCACCACGGTTGGCAGCATGAACTATTTCAGCCGTACCGATTGAAGCCAGGTCACCATCTCCCTGATAGGTAAAGACAACCTTATCAGGATGAACCCGCTTAATACCGGTTGCAACTGCTGGAGCCCGGCCATGGGATGCTTCATGCATATCAACATCAAAATATTCATATGCCAGCACAGAACAACCTACCGGGGCTACCCCAATAGTTTCTTCTTTTATTTTAAGCTCATCTATCACTTCTGCAACCAGACGGTGGATAATCCCGTGGGTACAACCTGGACAATAATGGAAAGGTTTATCTGTTAAGGCATCAGGATACCCTGCTACTTTTTTCATCAATTTTCACCCCCAATTTTAACAACCTGCTCCATAATTTCCTCGGGTGAAGGAACCATGCCACCAGTTCTTCCGTAAAAATAAACCGGTTTTTTACCATTGACAGCAAGTTTAACATCCTCAACCATCTGGCCGGTACTCATTTCAACGGTCAGAAATTTACTGGCATTATCAGCAACTTCATTTATTATTTTCCCGGGGAAGGGGAATAAGGAAATAGGTCTGATAAGCCCAACTTTTAACCCCTCTTTCCGGGCCATTTCAATGGTACTTAAAGAAATTCTGGCTGTCGTCCCATAGGCGACAATAACTATATCTGCATCTTCAATTTTATAGGTTTCGTATCTTACTTCATTTTCTTTCATTTTATCATATTTATCTTTTAATTTAAGATTGTGGTCTTCCAGATCTTTGGGGTCAAGTGATAGGGAATTAATTATATTTCTTTCTCTATTTTTTGCCCCGTCAGTAGCCCATTCTTTTTTCGGTAAATCGGATGGATCTATTTCTTTTTTAAATTCAACTGGTTCCATCATCTGACCGATAATTCCGTCTCCTACTACCATAACCGGGTTACGGTACCGGTCTGCTATTTCAAAGGCTTCCATAGTGAGGTCAACAGCCTCCTGTACAGATGATGGAGCCAGAACGGCCAGACGGTAATCACCATGCCCGCCACCTTTTGTAGCCTGGAAGTAATCCGACTGGGAAGGTTGAATACCGCCCAGGCCAGGACCACCCCTCATGATGTTAACAATTACAGCAGGTAATTCTGCCCCGGCTATATAAGATATACCTTCCATTTTAAGGCTGATTCCAGGACTGGATGAAGAAGTTAAAACCCTTGCTCCAGCTCCGGCCGCACCATATACCATGTTACTTGCAGCTACTTCACTTTCTGCCTGTAAAAACACACCACCTACTTCTGGCAATCTTCTTGACATATATTCCGGAAGGGCATTCTGTGGTGTTATAGGATAACCGAAAAAATATCGACACCCAGCTTTAATGGCAGCCTCCCCGATCGCTTCATTACCTTTCATTAAAACCTTGTTG
Organism: Halothermothrix orenii H 168; assembly: GCF_000020485.1. Lineage (GTDB taxonomy): Bacteria > Bacillota > Halanaerobiia > Halanaerobiales > Halothermotrichaceae > Halothermothrix > Halothermothrix orenii. The sequence continues at coordinate 735,509 of NC_011899.1, read as the reverse complement.
CCCATTTTTCAACCCCCTTCTATAGCCTAAAGCTACGGTTAGTAATTTTCTTACTTATAAACGGTGATAACAACATCAGGACACATCTGGGCACAGAGTCCACAGGACAGACACTTATCCTGATCCACTACCTCTGCCGGATGATAGCCATGGCTGTTTATTCTATCAGCCATTTTTATTATCTTTACCGGGCAAACGGCGGTACAGAGCTCACACCCTTTACATCTTTCCTCATCAAAAATAACTTTTTTGGTTTGCTCCATAATTTTACCTCCCTTATCTCCACTGGCTAATAAAAAGAAAATTAAAAATTAAGGGACAATAGCCATTTACATACTTTATTCGACGTAAATACGAAATTTCCTTTAATGGTATTTCTTAACTTTTTCCAGGCCGGATAAGACACGGTAGGCTCCTTCTACAAGTGCTTTCATTTCTTCCTCCCCTGGATATCTAACTACCGGGGCAATAAATTCTACTTTTTCTTTAATAATTTGACTTAATCTTTGAGAATAAGCCATACCTCCGGTCAGGATAATGGCATCAATATTCCCGTTAGCAACAGGGGCCAGAGAACCAATTTCTTTACAGATCTGGTAGGCCATAGCCAGAAATACCTGCTCGGCTCTGTCATCACCATTATTAATCATTTTTTCTACCTCACGTAAGTCGGTTGTTCCCAGATAACCGGCCAGGCCCCCCTTTTTTAAAAGTTTTACCTTCATTTCTTCATGGGTATACTCACCTGAATAACAGAGTTTAACTAAATCATAGGTCGGAAGTCCTCCGGTTCGATTGGGAGTAAATGGACCTTCTCCACTCAATCCATCATTTACATCTATGACCCGGCCTCCCCGGTGGAGGCCAACAGTAATACCTCCACCAAGATGGGTTACGATTAAAGTCATATCTTCATAATTTTTTTCAAGACTCCTGGCATATTTTCTGGCTACTGCCTTCTGGTTGAGGGCATGGAATATACTCCTTCTGGGAATTTCAGGGAGACCGGACAGGCGGGCAAGGGGATTTAATTCGTCAACAACTACCGGATCAACAATATAGGCCTGACAACCTGATTTTAGAGCTATTTCTCTTGCTAAAACCGCACCAAGATTGCTGGCATGTTCTCCGTATCTTGCTTCTTTTAAATCGTCAATCATCCTGTCATTAACTTCATAAGTTCCTCCTGAAATAGGTTTTAATAAACCACCCCGCCCGACAACAGCTTTAAGCTGGTTATATTTAACACCCTTATTTTCAAGGAATTTCTCAATATATTTTAAACGGCAGTCTTTTTGCTCAATAACACTTTTATATTTACTGATAACATTTATATCATGAGTTATATTTTCGGTGAATACTTCTTCTATTCCATCAAAAAGAGCAAGCTTAGTAGAGGTTGATCCAGGATTTATAGCCAAGATCATTTCTGCCATGATTATATCCTCCTACCTGGGTATATAATTTTTTCTTACTTTACCAATTTTAGCGATACGTTCTTCTGCCATTATATCTGCAGCCTTATAGGTGGGGATGTTATCCCGTTTACTGATCTCAATAACTTTCTTAATATTGTCATAAATTTTATTGGCCTTCTCCAGAGCCCGTTCCCGGTTATAGCCTATAAGTTCCTGATATACATTAATTACCCCACCGGCATTGATAACATAATCAGGTGCATAGAGGATTCCTTTTTCTTCAAGAATATCTCCATTTCTTTCTTCAGCCAGAACATTATTGGCAGCTCCAGCTACAATATCACACTTAAACTGGGGTAAAGTTTCATCATTTATAACAGCCCCCAGAGCACATGGTGCAAAAATATCACACTCAACACCGTAGATTTCATCAGGTTCAACTACTTCAGCACCAAAATCATCTACAACCTTTTTAATTTTCTCTTTATCAATATCGGTAACAATCAGTTTACCGCCTTCTTCTACGATGTGTTTAGCAAGGTAATAACCTACATGACCCAGACCCTGAATAGCTACAACTTTACCTTTAAGATCAGGAGTACCATATACCTCATCAGCAGCAGCTTTCATGCCACGCCAGACGCCAAGGGCAGTAACTGGAGATGGGTCACCACTGGTTCCGGGAAGACCGGTAACAAAGTCAGTTTCCTGGGCGACAATTGCCATATCATCAACTGATGTTCCCACATCTTCTGCAGTTATATACCTACCATTTAAACTCTGGACAAAACGACCAAAGGCCCTCCATAGTTCTTCACTTTTATGCTTTTTAGGGTCACCTATAATTACAGCTTTACCACCACCCAGGTTCAAACCGGCTGCCGCAGATTTATAGGTCATACCCCTTGACAGGCGGAGAACATCAATTATGGCATCTTCTTCTTTTTCATAATACCACATTCTTGTTCCACCAAGGGCAGGTCCTAAAGTCGTGTCATGGATAGCAATGATTGCCTTTAACCCGGAAGCCTCATCATAATTAAAAACCAGCTGTTCATAATCATATTTTTCTAGATAATCAAATATTTTCATAGGATAATTCCTCCTTAATTATTATTTTTTAAACCCTGGACTACAAGTTTAGCAAGGGCAATTGAATTTAATTTTACCCTGGCTCTATCAGCACGTGAAGTAATGACCAACGGAACCTTGGCTCCATAAATAACACTGGCAGCCTCCATTTCAAAATAAAAGACCATGGACTTATATAAGATATTACCTGCTTCGATATCAGGAACAAGAAGAATATCTGCCTGACCGGCCACCGGACTATCTATACCTTTTCTCTCTGCTGCCTCTTTACTGATAGCATTATCCAGGGCCAGCGGACCATCAACTATTGCCCCTGAAATCTGTCCCCTGTCAGACATTTTTGATAAAATTGCCGCATCCATAGTATCTGGCATTTTGGGATTGACCTTTTCCACCGCAGCCAGGGGAGCTACCCTGGGCTTTTTAATTCCTATAGCCCGGGCTAATTCAACAGCATTGTTAATTATCTGGACTTTATCTTCAAGGTCAGGAGCAATATTCATACCACCATCAGTAATAATTATAAACCTGTTGTCCTTTTTAAGATGAACAATTGTCACCAGACTCAAAAGCCTTCCAGTTCTTAAAGCATAGCTTTCATCAAGAAGGGCCCTTAAAATTGTTTTTGTACTAATAAGTCCCTTCATTGGAATATCTGCTTTTCCCTCTGCAATTAACTGCATCACTTTATGGGCAGATTCCCTTTTAGAAGATGTTGCAATTACCTTCCCATTAAAATCGTATTCCACTTTCTCCAGAGCCTCTTCTATTTTTCCCTTATTACCGACCAGAACTGGCTCAACAATCCCAAGTTCATCAGCCTTTTTAACACTTTCGAGTACTTCTTCATCACCGGCAGCCGCCACCGCTAATTTTAAAACTGGAGGGTTACTGGCCTTTTCAATAAATTCAGCTACATTTTTAAACATTTATATCCCCCACCTTATTTAATCCTGTGAATTGTAGCTATAGTCTCGATTCTTTCTTCAACAATATGGTCAGCAGCCGCATGAGTTGGAATATCTTTTTCTTCTGCCAGCTTAAATATTTTCAATAATTGATTATAAATACCCTCACACTTTCTCATTACCCTCTCTTCACTATAGGTTTCGTTTCCAAGTTCATCGGCCACCTGAATTAGACCACCACCATTTATTACATAATCAGGGGCATATAATATCCCTTTCTGATGTAACATTTCACCGTGGCGTGGTTCAGCCAGAACATTATTGGCAGCCCCGGCTACAATATCACATTTAAGTCTTTCAATAGTATTATCATTTATAACAGCACCCAGGGCATTTGGAGAGAAGATGTCACAGTCAATATCATAAATTTCATCAGTTTTTACTATGTCTACCCCCAGCTGGCGGGCCCTTTCCAGATATTCTTCTTTGATATCAGTACCATAAACTTTACAGCCCTCTTCAAGTAGATGTTTAGCCAGCTTATAGCCTACTTTACCTAACCCCTGAATAGCAACTGTTTTCCCCTCTAATGAATCACTTCCATATTTATATTTACAACAGGCCTTAATCCCATTATAAACACCGTATGCAGTTGGAATGGATGAATCACCACTACCACCATATTCCTTCGGCAGAGCTCCAACATATGGTGTTTCTTTATTTAATATTACAAAATCATCATAGGTGGTTCCGACATCTGTTCCGGTACTATAACGACCCCCGAGACCATTTATATACCGACCCAGAACCCTGAAAAGCCCCTCACTTTTATCAGTCTCCGGATCCCCCCAGATTACCGTTTTGGCACCACCAAAGTCTTCTCCAGCAATGGCAGATTTATAAGTCATACCTTTTGATAAACGCATGGCATCCTTCAGGGCCTCTTCTTCAGTTTTATAAGGCCACATACGACAACCACCCAGTCCCGGTCCTAATACTGTGTTATGAATTGCAACTATGGATTTGAGACCGGTTTTCTTTTCCTGGAAAAATATTATCTGTTCATGTCCCTCTTTTGCCATCTCTTTAAATATTTCCATTACTTCCCCCCCCTTTTTTTTATTTACTTAATATTGTTCTACTAATTATAATTGCATATAGCGTGCCAGACCTGTCACATTTTTTTATTTACTATAAATTTTCTTATTATTTAGTTTTTTAACTAAATATTGTAATAACACTGTTAAACTAGTGGTTGTTAATGCAATATTTTGACATATAAATTACATTATTAAAAAATATTAATAGTTATCTTTAAAATAAAAAAAATAAGTATGCAAAAAAAAACATGCCTGCAAAAATATGCAGGCATGTTTTTACACATTACTTTGATATACAGTGTTATAGTTTTATGGGTATATCTTTTCTATTATACAGAACCTTGTCCTCAAAATAAATATCAGTCAATCCCGTATTTATCAAGCTTATAATAAAGGCTTCTAATTGCTATCCCGAGTAATTTAGCAGCCTCTGTCCTGTTCCCATCAGTTTTATTCAAGGCTTCTATAATAGCTTTTTTCTCGGTTGATTCCACTATTTCTTTCAATGAACGATCTTCAACATTCAATTCATCTTTATTTTCACGGGTTTTTTTATTCCCCGGTCCGTCAAAAAATGGGAGATGCTTTAACCTGATAACCTCTTCTTCTATTCCCATATTTATCATGGCCCGACCTATTAAATTTTCCAGCTCTCTCACATTACCGGGCCAGTGGTATTCCCTTAATTTCTGAAGGGCATCTTCACTACAACCCTTAACCGAACGACCATATTCCTGATTAAATTTTCTAATCATATGGTGAACCAGCAACGGTATATCCTCTTTTCTTTCCCTTAGGGGTGGAATATGAAGAGGGAAAACATTAAGACGATAATATAAATCTTCTCTGAAGTTTCCTTCCTGAATGGCCCGCTCCAGATTGGTATTTGTCGCTACTATAACACGAACATCAACATTTCTGGGCCTGGTCCCACCAACCCTTACAATTTCCCGTTCCTGTAAGACCCGTAATAGTTTAGCCTGGAGGTCCAGACTGATTTTTCCAATCTCATCCAGGAAAACAGTGCCTCCGTCTGCTTCCTCAAAATACCCCTTTTTACCACCCTTTCTGGCACCGGTAAAGGCCCCCTCTTCATAACCAAATAATTCACTTTCCAGGATATTATCAGCAATCGCTGAACAGTTAACCCGGATAAATTTATTATTCTGGCGGGGACTGGCATTATGAATAGCATGAGCAAAAAGTTCCTTTCCAGTACCACTTTCCCCCCTTAATAAGACAGTAACCGGTGTTTTTGAGGCTTTCCTGGCCTGGTTTTTGGCAGCCTTCATGGTTTCACTTTCTCCAATGATATCTTCAAAGGTGTATTTAGCATTTAAATGCCTGATAATTCTCCTGACATGATCCAGTTCTTCAGTTAAACGTTTAATTTTAGAAACATCATGGATAACTCCAACACTTCCCTTTAATTTCCCATCAACTATGATGGGGGCCACATCGACAATGACTTCTTTCTTTGATGGACCAACTTTCATCTTTACCCCTTTTACCGGTTTTTTGGTCTTTAAAACACGGTAGTGCATACTCTCCCCTTCAGCTATATCCACAGTAGCCGGTTTACCAATAACATCTTCCTCTGTCAAACCGGTCAAACGGGTATAGGCTGGATTAATCAATATTCCTATTCCTTTTTCATCAACTACTGAAATAGCATCCTGAGTAGCATTTATTATAGCTTCCAGTAGGGTCCTCATCTCTTTCAAATTGGTAATTTCTTCTGCCAGTTTTTTGACTTCAGTAATATCCCTGAAAACAGCTACCGCCCCAATTATATTTCCCTGTTCATCATATACAGGAACCCGGTTAGTAATAATAGTAATATCACCGGCATGTTGAATTTTATTTAGTTCCGCCTCACCCTTATTAAGAACAATATGAAGCCTTGTGTTAGGAATTACTTCTCTTACATCTTTGCCAAGAACTCTATCTTTTTTAATACCCAGTATTTTTTCAGCTGCTCTATTAAAGAGCTCAACTTTATAATCTTTTCCAATAGATATAAGGCCATCATGAGTTGAATTTAATATAACATCTGTCTTCCGGTTTAATTCACTTAATTGTTTAAAATTAACCTTTTCAGACATTATTTCACCCCTTTTTATTTATCCAGGGTGGATTATTATATAACTTCACCGGAAAAATTTCCTCTTCAATCTTCAGGTCATTTGACAGGGGTAACAGTTCCTCCCAGATAGCTATAAATTTAATGGGAAGTCCCATTTTGCTGGCAGCCTCTTTAACAACAGGATACCCTTCTTCAATATGTTTTAATTCTGTTTCCCGACCCAGATTAATATTACATATAATTCCTGAAAATTCTAGCTGGCTCCTCTTTTCTATCCTTTCTTTGGCCAGTATTATTCCATCAACATTACTGGTAAAAGGCCTCATTGTATTTACAACCAGATTCATTTCATATTTTTGCCCTTCAAGTTCCCTGAAAGAACTACCCAGGGCAATAGCTCCTTCTTCATCACCACCGACGTCAATGATTCCATATACATCTTTATTATGCATAACTTTTTTAACATCAGCTGTAATTATTGGTAAATCTGCCTGAGCCAGGTTTTTAGGATAAATGACTTCAATGTCCTGTTCTTCCAGCATCTTAACCTTTTCCCGGGACCTGAAATAGGGATTTATTACATCCAGGTCTACCAGTAATACCCTGGAAACCCTTTTAGATAACCATTGTGCATAATTAATAGCTAGTTCGGTCTTGCCACTTCCATAGTTCCCAGTAAAAATAGTAATATGATTAAAATCCAAAAATATTTCCTCCTTTTTTTAATTATTTGAAAAATGTATTTGAAAATGATAATTTTAAAAATTCACCGGTTTATTCAGTTTAAAATCTTTTATAAAAGTAATTAGATAATTATTTATCCATCCAGAGACAGTTATTATGCAGAGACAGTTATTATGAAAATTATTATATAATAACCTAGACTATTAACTCATTAATACTATTTATATTATTAATTCTAGGGAAAGATTTATATTCCTTCTATTTAAAAAGACAAGGGGGAAAGCCCCCTTGTCCTGTACGTTGAGGTGTTTACTATTTAGTTTCTTTTATAGTTGGACGTAACCGGTCCAGCTGTCCCAGCAACACATGTGCTAAACCAAATCCAAGAATTCCGGCTCCAGCTCCAACTTTATTTCTTAACATTTTGGCTCCCAGACCAGAAACTAACAGTCCCAGGCCACTGACTACCCAGCTGGTAGTCTCTGGTGATTTATTTTTTTGCAAAGGTAAACACCTCCGCAATTTAGCTTAGCTCATAAGACACTAATTATGTGTTTATTAGATGTTATATTTTAACATCTGCCATTACTACCCCGATCACCTCACCGTTTTTATCTCTTACCGGAGTTGATATTGCAATACAGTAATCGTCTGTATCCAGTGATACATATGGTTCGGAACGATAGTCTTTACCATTAATTGCTTTCACAAAATAACTTCGATGGGAATAATCAGTGGTCATATCTTCTTCATCAATACTCGATGAAAAATTAAGCCCTTCTCTATTCATTACACAGATTATATCAAACTGTTTGTTTTCTTCAGTTACTTTCTTTAATATTTGCCTGGTTCTATTATTATCATCCAGGAGGTCCGGTGAGGCCAGGTTTTTTATAATTTTAAAACAATTATTTAGCATATTTTCTTCTGACTCTGTTAATTTAAAACCGGTCATAAATGTTTTTGTTTCTACACTTAAATTCTGAATTTCATCTGTCAGGTTATCTATCTTATCATATGTATTATTTAAATAAGAACTTTGTTCCTGAGTACTGGCCGATATTTCCTCAACCGCTGCAGCTGCTTCCTGAGATGTCTCTAAAATATTATCTATCTTCTTTAAAACAGAGTCAGCTATCTCTTTTTGTTTTATTGCTATATTTTTTATTTCAAAAGATGTAGCTGTATTTTTTTCAGAGGATTTCTTCATTTTTTTCAGGGCTTCTTCTGCATTATTAATTATATTAAGATTATCTTCCAGTTCAGCCGCATGCTCATTAATTTCTTCCTTAATCTGGTTAATAGCTTCTAAAATATCATTTACAATGCCACCTATCTCTCCGGAAAAACCAGTTACCTGTCCGGCCAGTTCCCTAATTTCATCGGCAACAACAGCAAACCCTCGTCCGTATTCACCTGCTCTGGCAGCTTCAATGCTGGCATTTAATGCAAGTAAATTAGTCTGGGCTGCAATCTCGTTAACCTTACTGGTTATTTCACTTATATTGTTGGCCTGTGCACTTAATTTTCCGGTAACAGAGGATAATTTCCTGAAATTATTTACATTATTATCCAGTATATTTATAATTTCCCTGATATCTTCACTATTACTTTCAATTATTTCATCCATTTTCCGGGAGCTATTAAGGGTGTTCTGGGAATATTCAACAACTTTTTCTGAAAATTTATGTAAATTTTTCATTTCCTTATTAGTATCTTCAGCCTTCTCACTCTGTTGAATAAGGTTTCCTGAAAAGCTTTCCATGGTTTTAGATATATTCTCTGAAGCCATTTTGATTGATTTAAGGTCCTTATTTATGTCCCTGGTTGCCCTGAGGACCTTTTCTGATGACTGAACTGTAGTACCTATAAAATGGCGAAATCTTTTTAATATCTTATTTAAAGAGCTACTTATACCTTTAAAGGAACCTTTTTCCTCAAATTTAACATGAAAGCTTCCCCGGGCTAATTGTTTTAGTTTCCTTTCAATTATATTATAACTACTTCCTCTGAAAGCAGAATATATAAAATAACCTGTTATGGAAATAATACAATAAATAAGAACCGGTAAAAGCCTGCTTAAATTCCAATTACTTAATATCAAATATAAAACGGTGATGATTAAAGGAACAAATATGGTATAAAGTCCTTTAATCCATCTGTCTTTCAACTATGTTTCCCCCTTTCAAAATATAACTATAATTACCATTATTAATAAAAAATTCTCCCCCAAAAAATTAAACATTGAGCCCCTGACAGGCCCATGTTAGTCACTACATTTCTCCAATATAGTTAATTAGGGGGGGTACTGATTTTTTGGGGGAGATAACTAGATTTTATGCTGTAACTAAAGTACCTGTTTTTCCAGCTAAACCTTCTTTAGCTTTTTCAAGAGATGTTATCAAAGCTTTACGACCTTCTTTGCTTGAAGCAAATTTCATTGCAGCCTTAACCTTGGGTAACATGCTTCCGGGGGCAAAGTGTCCTTCATCACAGTATTGCTGAGCAAGTTCTACATTCATTTCAGATAACCATTCTTCATTCTCTTTTCCAAAGTTAATGGCAACTTTTTCTACAGCTGTTAATATAACCAGCAAATCAGCATTAACTATTTCTGCCATCTTTTCACTGGCAAAATCTTTGTCAATTACAGCAGGTACCCCTTTAAGGCCTTCTTCATCTTCAACTACCGGTACTCCACCACCACCACAGGCTATAACAATATTACCATCTTCAACCAGGTTTTTAATTATTTCTTTTTCAACAATATCTACTGGTATTGGACTGGGAACAACACGTCTATATCCCCGACCAGAATCTTCAACCATTCTGTACCCTTTTTCCTCTATTAATTTCCTGGCTTCATCTTCAGTATAAAAGCTTCCAACTGGTTTGGTTGGGTGTTCAAATGCGTTATCATTTTTATCGACCAGTACCTGGGTTACAACAGAAGTAATTGATTTATTAATACCACGGTTAACAAGCTCATTTCTAATTGCATTCTGTAAGTGATAACCGATATACCCCTGACTCATGGCCCCACATTCCGGAAAAGGCATTTCAGGTACATTATCATCGTTCTGGGCAGCAGTTTCAAAAGCCAGATTAATCATCCCAACCTGAGGTCCATTCCCATGGGCCAGTATTATTTCATGTCCATCTTCAATCAGATCAACAATCGGCTGAGCCGTATTTTTTACTGCTTCACGTTGTTCAAGAGGTGTTTTACCTAAAGCATTACCACCTAGTGCTATCACTATTCTAGCCATAATTAATCATCTCCTTTACTGTTTTTAATAGAGTATATAAAATCCCAGGGCTTAAACATCTTAAAATAAATCTGGATTGTTTACTGGAACATATAAACAATAACTTCCAGGGATAACTTCAAAAAGTAATTGTAAATTTGTTTAAGCCCTGAGATCAAATGCTACAGATTAGGACAATTAAAGCTATGAATTTAGGGTATAGAACTGGTTCGAAAATTATAACAACAAACCTGTTTTATGGTGCAATAACTCCCTGAGCCATTAAGACAATTGCATAGACAGCAAAGCCAGCAATAATTAGTGCCAGAACCCAGTCAGATGTTTTAGCTTTCTTTCCTTGTTCTTTTCTGGACATTAGATAGAAAATAAAACCAGGTGCATAGAGTACAGATACCATCAGGAGATAACTCATTCCGGCGGCATAAACTAACCAGGCTGAGTATATGGTAGCAATAATACCCTTAATCAAATCACCGGTTTTATTTTCATCTGCTTTATACCCTTCACCTGTTAAGACAAGCTTAAGCTGGTACAGGGCTGAGAATAAATATGGAAGGATAATAGCTGTACCGGCCATGTAATAAATAGCCACATAAGAACTCATTGAGAAATGGGAGTATATAATAAAACCTATTACTAACAGGTTAGTAATCCACAGAGACGCTGCAGGTGAACCATTTTCATTTTCGCGGGCAAAAAGTCTGGGGAATACTCCATCTTTAGCTGCAACATAAGGAATTTCAGCAGCCAGTAAAGTCCAACCTAAAGTAGCTCCCAGTAATGAAATGCCAAGTCCCATTCTTACCAGAACAGCACCCCACGGGCCAACTACAGCTTCTAGAACACCGGCCATAGTAGGTTTGCTTAAACCGGCCAGTTCAGCCCTGGGCATAATACCATAGGAAACAGTTGTTATCAGAACATAAATAACAAGTGTTCCCAGCAGTCCCATTACTGTAGCCTTACCAATATCACTTCTCTTTTTGGCGCGACCAGAAACAACAACAGCACCTTCAACACCAATGAAAACCCAGAGGGTTACCATTAAGGTGTTTGTTACCTGTTCAAAAAGACCTACACTCTGAGTGCCACTTTCACCGGCAAGTTTGATTACTTCAAACATATCACGGCTAAAGAGGTCTGCTTTAAAGGCAAATAATCCAATGATTATGAAAATTGCAATAGGAATTATTTTAGCGATGGTTGTTACCAGGTTTACCAGACTGGCTTCCTTAACACCCCTCAGGATCAGGTAGTTTATTGCCAGTATCAGGAGAGATGCAGCAATAACAGACGGCCAGTTATTTCCATCATTATTGAAAGCAGGAATAAAATAACTAAGTGTTCCAAATAAGAAAGTTGCATAGGCAACATTACCTAACCAGGCGGACAGCCAGTAACCCCAGGCCGAATTGAATCCCATGTATTCACCAAAACCGCCCTTGGCATAACTGTAAATTCCACCATCGAGATCAGGTTTGCGCATAGATAAATTTTGATAGGATAATGCCAGGGCAATCATACCAATACCGGTTACCAGCCAACCTAAAAGGACTGCACCGGAACCAGCCCCGGAGGCCATATCGGAGGGTAGGTTGAATGCCCCACCACCTATCATAGATCCAACTATTAAACCAGCCAGAGCCCAAAATCCTAATTTTTCTTTTGCCTTTTCCATCTTAACACCCCTTTGTTTAAATTTATAGATAAATACTAGTAGTAATACTAGCCTAAATTAAAATAATAGTACTGGCCTTAATTTAATTATTAATGTTAACTATTAAATATTAAATGTTAGATATTATTTAATATTTTTATAAATCATGACATGGAAGATTTTTAATTAAATCTGAATAACATAATGGGGTTAATTTAAGGGTGGGGCCGCCCCGGGGCCGGGGCGAACCCATTTTTTAATTATTCACCCAGGGTTGACACCATTACAGCTTTAATGGTGTGCATTCTATTTTCTGCTTCATCAAACACCTTGGAATAGGAACTTTCAAATACTTCATCTGTAACTTCCATTTCAGCAATACCATATTTTTCATAAATCATCTTGCCGTTTTCAGTTTCTGTATTATGATAGGAGGGTAGACAGTGCAGGAAGATGACATTGTCATTTCCGGTATTTTTAATCATATCCATGTTTACCTGGAATGGTTTTAATAATTCTACCCTTTCTACAAATTTATCTTCTTCACCCATTGAGAACCAGACGTCGGTATATAGAACATCAGCATCTTTTACTCCTTCAACGGGGTCATCGGTAATTTCTATTTTACTTCCAGTTTCTTTAGCTACCTTTTTACACTCTTCAACCAGTTCTTTTTCAGGCCACAGTTCTTTGGGGGAAACAATTTTATAATTTAATCCCATTTTAGCACTACCAATCATCAGGGAATTGGCCATATTATTTCTTCCATCCCCGACATAAACTAGATTAATTCCTTCGAGGTAACCAAAATTCTCCTGGATAGTCATTAAATCTGCCAGAACCTGAGTTGGGTGGTATTTATCAGTTAAACCATTCCAGACCGGTACACCTGCATATTCACCCAGAATTTCTACTGTTTCATGTTTAAACCCCCTGAACTGAATACCGTCAAACATCCTTCCAAGGACGCGGGCGGTATCAGCTACAGATTCTTTTTTACCCAGCTGAATATCATTTTTCCCCAGGTATTCGGGCATACCACCTTCATCCCGGGCAGCAACAACAAAAGCACACCGGGTACGGGTTGATGGTTTTTCAAAAATAAGGGCGATATTCTTCCCTTCCAGAGAATTACCCCTGATTCCCATCATTTTTTTTGCTTTTAATTTCTCGGATAGGTCAAGTAAATACTGAATTTCATCTTTAGTAAAATCAAGTAAAGTTAAAAAGTTTCTTCCTCTTAAGTTTAAAGGCATTTTTTAAACTCCCCTTTCTTGAAATTATTGTATTTTTATTTCTTTAATTTCTAAATTTATTCCTTTGAGTTTGTTTTAAATATTTTTTTAGTCTTTCATCTTTTATATTCATTTTATATTCCAGTTAATCAACATATATTATTACATCATTAGAACATAAGATGTCAAATTTATATTATTATTAACTTAAATATCTTCACGTACCAGGGGCATACTCATACATCTTGGACCACCACGGCCACGGGATAACTCAGAACTGGGAATAACATGGAGTTTAATACCGTGCTCTTCCAGGAGCCTGTTTGTAGTATGGTTACGGTTATAAACAACTACTTCACCAGGAGCAATAGCCAGGGTATTAGAACCATCATTCCACTGCTCACGTCCGGCATCAATATAATCGCCACCGGCACATCTGATAAGGGTAACTTCATCGAGCCCAAGGTATTTCTTTAAAGTATCCTCAAGGGTAGCTTTTTCTTCATCAATCTTAAGCTCATCATTATCCCCTTTAGTAATTGAATAAACCTTGAGGGGACCTTCAATTTCAGCATGAATAGTAAACTTATCATAATCAACCATTGTAAATACAGTATCCAGATGCATGAAGGCGCGTTTTTCTGGAATCTTAAAAGCAAGAATAGTCTCAAAAGGCTGACCATCAGTAAAGATATTACGGGCTACTTTTTCTATAGAAGCAGCATCAGTTCTCTCAGAAATACCCATAGCCAGGACCTTATCACTTAAAATCAGCTCATCTCCGCCTTCAATAGAGGTTGTTTCATTCCTGTCAAACCAGAAGGGGATTTCAGTATCTTTAAAGTCAGGGTGATAACTAAAGATGTATTCGGCAAAAATAACTTCCCGATTACGGGTTTCAGTCCTCATATGGTTTAAAGTAATACCTGTACCAATAGTGGCAAAAGGATCTCTAGTAAAATAGAGGTTGGGCATCGGATCTAAAACAAAGGGGTAATCTTCTTCTACCATATCATTCAAAGAAGCAACCTTCTCTATGGCCGGTATCTCCTTTTTCCTGACTCCAGCCATCATTTTTCTAATTAAGGTTTCATTATCCATATCGGCAAAATACTCTTTCAGGACCTGACGGGCTCCTTTTCCAATTACACCAGCTTCATCCAAAAATTGCTCAATAAATTTTTTCCTGATTTCATCTTCCTGGATGGCTTCTGCAGCCAGTTCATGAAGATAAAGTACTTCTACTCCATTATCCCTCAGGGTCTGAGCAAAGGCATCATGCTCCTCCTGAGCTACCTTTAAATAGGGAATGTCATCAAATAGTAACCTTTCCAGTAAATCAGGAGTTAAATTTTCAATTTCGTGGCCTGGTCGATGCAGTAGTACTTTTTTTAGTTTGCCTATTTCAGATGTTACATTAAGAGGACTTTTTTTGAACATGAAAACCACTCCATTTCTGATATATTTGATTAGTAACAACCAGGGTAGTTAATAGCTTACATCTTTAGTATAATGGGTATCATGAATTTTGTCAAGTATTCTGAAAATATAATTCAGGGACTTTGTATATTAATTCACAAATCAAAACCGTTTGTATTTTTTTGGTAATTACCTTTTTGCTTTATAAAACAATTAGGTTTAAAAATATTACTATTAAATATGTTGTTCAAATTTTATATAATTATCAAAAAAATTTAATAAATATTTTTTTAATTTCTTTCAAATTTTAAATTTAAGCTTCTTGATTATACAATTTAGTAAGGTAAATCTGGTATAAAAGCTTCATCCATGTAAAAATAAATCTACCGGTGACGAAAATTATATAAAAATATATTTATATCAAATTTGATGACAATTAAAAAACCGCCTCTTGGCGGTTTCCAAAAATAAATTATATTTATTGTAAAATTATAAATAAAATTATTAAAATAGTTCTTAACCTATTGAAATAATATCCCTTAACTTTTTAAAATTGGGTCCAAATTCCTGTTCAATCAGGTCTTTATATTTACTATACATTTCTGCTATATAGATATCATGTGAAATAAAACTTTCAGCCATAAGCATAAAACTTTTATTCTGGGTCCATATAGCATAATTATTGTCTTCTTTAAAAATACCAAAGAGAGATTCTCTGGCATCCTTAATAACGGTTAACCATCTCCCTACTCTTTCTGCATCTTTTTCCATTCCATCCATCTGATGATAATATACCTTGCCTATATCACAGCTGTTATTATGACCATACTGAACCAGTACAATATCCACACCCCGGTCTTCGGCCTTTATAAGATCATCACAGAGAATTTCAAGTTCATCAATCCATATTTCAAAATAGAGGTTTTTTTCTGCATTATTAATCATACTGGAAACTTTGTTAAGTATCCTGTCCCTACCTTCAAAATGCCACATATAATCTATCTGTGGTTGATCATTTATGTCTTTTAAATTTTTCTTTAGAAAAGAAACAGACTCTTCTACAGATTTTTTATATCTTTCCAAAAATTCTTCTATGGGAAGGGGTGAATATTTTACAGGTCTTTGACCCTCTGCAACTGCTAAACCTTTGGACACAAGGTTTTTAATAGTTTCATAGACCTTGGACTGGGGAACACCCGAGTTCTTGCTTAACTCATATGCGGTACTATTGGGGTTCTGTAATAAAGCAACATAGGTCTTGGCTTCATACTGATTAAAACCGATACCTACCAGATTTTTAATGACTTCCTCTTTACTAGCTGCCATAATTTATTTCCTCCTTAAATACTTACTACTTAGGTGACTACTAACGGTTATTATAAATATTTTCATAATTTATGTCAAGGTTTTATGACTATTAATATTTTATCCCCAGGTTATCAAGCCATTTTAACACCGTATTCTTTTCTATAATTTTACTAAATGAATTCTTCTCAGCAAAAAGGGTTAAATATATAAGAAAAACAAGCAGTAAACTTTTTGCAATAAAATTATTCCAGGTCACAAACCCATAACCAAGAAATGCTCCCAACAGATTCGAACCACTATCTCCAAGCATGATTGCTCCCCTTAATTCAAAGGGGAGATATATTAGTATAATTAAGTAAAACGGGACAAGATATACTATTAGCCAGGGTGATATATATATCATCAGAAAAGATAATAGAATAAATACTTTCAGGGAACGGGCCGGTCTCAAGTCCAGAAGGTTTAATAAATTTGTTATTAATAAAAAGATTCCCCCACTGATAATTATATCAGGCAAAGAGCGTTTTTTATCAATAATCAAAATAAAAACAACAAGGGTAACTACTGCTTTTAGAAAACCTGTGGTTAATTTTCCCTTAAAGAACTGACTGAAATGACCCTTAAAGCCTTTATAATTGCTGCGACCAGCCATATCATCAACCAGTCCAGTGGTCCCAATAATTGTTACTAAAAATATTAATTTAGATGTCAACAATTGATTAACGTTATAAATTATATAAATACTCCATGTAATTATTAAATATATAATAAAAATAACCCCTGCTGCTGCAGGGATATAATTACCTAAATAATTTTCTTTTATTAATCCTGCTTTATCAAGTACATCTTTTATATCATTCATAAATTATCTCCTTTTTAGCCACATAGTATACAGGATATGGGTAAATTGTTTCCCCCGATGCCAGTAGCCCTTAAGGGATTTATCCGTAACCCGATGCCGTATATCACATTCTACCTCTTTATATCTAATATTATTCCTTATTATATCTAAATCCATACCAATTTCCAGGCCAAATCCTGATGACAGTGGTTTTAAAACACTTAATACCTCACGGTTAATAGCCCTCTGTCCGGACAAGGGAGAGGCCATTGTCTTTCCTGTCATCCATTTCAGGCCATGATGGGCTAATAACCTTACCAGACCAAGACCTCCCCCTTTAATTTTAATAGTACCAATGACAACATCAGCTTCACCTGATTTAACAGGTTTAACCAGATCTCTCAATAAGTTAGCACTCGTCCCCAGATCTGCATCTGCCAGCACAATAATTGACCCTGAAGCATACTCAAGACCTCTAGAGATTGCATATCCTTTACCATAATTAGAAGATAAGTTAATCAAAATAACTGGATACTTTTTGACTTTACGTGCCGTCTTATCTGTAGAACCATCATTAACAATAATCACTTCATAATCATCAGGAATATTTTTTATAGTTTCTTCTATATAATCTTCCTCATTATACGCAGGAACTATTACAGAAACACCTGATTTAAGTCGATTGTTCACTATTTGTTTCACTCTCCAGCAAAGACAGTATAAAATCCGCAATACTCCCTTTATTATCCAGGTATATTATCTCTTCTCCTTTTAGGTTACTATATAGCCCGGATTTAAATCTATTAATATTTTGCTTACCCCAGATTATTACCTTACCTTGCTTATCAAGTTGAAACTCCTCAATGTTGTTAATAAACTTTAGCTGGACCCCGGCTTTTTCAAAAATATACTCCAGTTCACTGCCGTAATTTTCTTTTAGTCTATCCGAAAGAATTAAATAATAATTTTCTCCCTTAATAATATCTTTTAAGACCAGAGTATAAAATCTCTTCTCAATCTTCTTCCGATACTCCAGTTCTTTTTCCATTTCTGTTATATCATTTTTCAGCTGTAAATTTTCCTGCCTGATATTCTTTATATCATCTCCGATATCTTTTATTATTCTTTCCTGTTCTAAAATTAATTTATCATGACCAATTATACTTGAACCTATCAGGATACCTATTCCAAGGGCTGCAAATATCGCTGAAATGGTAAATAGATGGTATCTGAAATTTAATATCATATAATTCCCTTTCCTGTTTGGCCCTAAATTTAATCGAACTAAATAAAAAATGGTTTTAACGGAATCTTATAATCCGGGAATTGATTATCAAAAACTAAAAATTAACCTTAACTTTAAAGCCATCAATTGTATCAGTTGACTTAATATTGGTGACAGAAAAGTAACAGAAATTAAAGGGATCAATATTGCCAGCCCCACCTGCAGCCAGTAATGATAATATAACCGGCTATGGTATAAGCGACTTACTCCACGGGCATCAACCAGCTTATCACCTATCTTTAACCTTACAAGAAGAGTGCTGGACATACCGGGCCTCCCCTTTTCCAGAAAATCAATTAAATTGGAATGGGTCCCCACAGCAGCTATTAAATCAGCTTTTTTTTCATAAGCCAGAAGTAAAGCTATATCTTCACTCGTCCCTGGTGCCGGAAAGAGGGTTGCATCTAATCCCATTTTATTAATCCGATCCAGGCCAGGAGCCCTTCCATCGGGATAGGCATGAACTATTAACTCACTACCACTATTTAAAGCCCGGTCACTGACACTATCCATATCACCAATAATTATATCAGGTTTAAATCCCCTTTCCAGACAGGCATCAGCGCCTCCATCTACTGCAATTATAACCGGTTTCATCTCCCTGATATAGGCCTCAACAGCTTGCAGGTCTTCTTTATAGTCAGCCCCTCTGACAACAACCAGAGCATGTCGGTTATCGAAAGTTGTTTCTATTTCTGGAACCGATAAATTTAATATTAAATCCTTTTCCTGGCGAGCATAATTTAGTGTATTTTCTATAAATTTATTCAATTCGTACTTTATATTTGTCTGGGCTTCCCTCATTTTGTCTTCTATATCTTTAGATTTAAGGGGAAAACCCTGTCCAATAAGCCGGTTATTTTTATATATTAAACCCTTTTCAATAATAATTTCATCTCCATCTTTCAATTTATCAAAAAGGTCTCCCTGACAGTTATCTATAATCGGTATACCCGCCTCAGTTAATATTTTAGGTCCACGATTTGGGTATCTCCCACTGATAGTCCTGGTTGTATTAATTATCGCTTTAACCTTGCTTTCAACAAGTGATTGTCCAGCTACCCTATCAAGATCCCTGTGGTTAATAACAGCAATTTCATCAGGTTTTATTCTTTTAACAAGGTCCTTTGTTCTTTTATCTATTACAACTTTACCTTTTATCATATGTTTTCCCCCGGGGCTTTTTCTTATTATATGGAGATATAAATATTAACATACTGGTATATTTTGAAGTTATATCCCGGAAGATATAATAGTTAACTGGCCATTATTTCAAGGCGGAGTTTATCAGCGATTTTGGCTATAAACTGGGAGTTGGTTGGCTTACCACTATTTGAAGAAACTGTACTCCCGAAATACTTATTTAAAACAGAAACATTACCCCTGTCCCAGCATACTTCAATAGCATGACGTATGGCACGTTCCACTCGACTGGGAGTCGTATTATATCTCTCAGCAACACTTGGATATAACTCTTTTGTAACCGCTCCCAGCAATTCTACATTTTTAATAACAAGTTCAATAGCCTCTCTTAAATAAAGATATCCTTTTATATGGGCTGGAACCCCGAGCTGATGTAATATTTCAGTAATCCTTACATTTAAATCGACCCCACTATTCCTGGAATTATTCTGGGATATGGCATAACCTCCACTTGAGCCAGAAGGAGGGGTCATAAGTTGATTAATTCGTTCCACTAGCTTATCAAGGTCAAAGGGCTTCATTATGTAATAGTTTGCCCCTAATTCTACTACCCGCTGGGTTACTTCTTCCTGACCAAAAGTGGTTAAGATAATGGTCTTAACATCTCCACCTATCCGTGACCTGTTCATTTCTTCCATTACTCCAATCCCATCCAGATGTGGCATGATTAAATCAAGCACAAGAACATCTGGTTCTTTGCTCTTCAGGAGTTCTAAAGCATCAACTCCATTATGAGCTGTACCAACCACTTCAAATTTTTCCTGCTCTTCAAGGTATTCTTCGAGTAGCTGACAGAATTCTTTGTTATCATCAACTAGCAGAATTCTAACATTATCTTCCAAAACAATCACCCTCCTATTAATTTCTCCTCCTAATTAATTTCTATTAATCTATTCTACATATATTTCCAAATACCTTTTTTTCAAAATAAATATTTTTTAAAATTAACTATAACTTTCCTTTAATGTTAAAGAATAATCCTATTTAGCTAATAATTACCACTTTTGGACTATTTTTTAAAATAAAAAAGCCAGAGCTATTGAACGGCTCTGGCTTTATCATATAACCCTGTCTGTAATACCATCCATTCTGCAAAAACACCGTAACCCCGGGTTGGGTCATTTACAAACACATGGGTGATTGCCCCCACCAGCTTATTATTCTGTACGATTGGACTACCACTCATTCCCTGGATTATACCCCCGGTTGCTTTTTTTAGTTGAGGATCAGTAATCCTTATTATCATTCCTTTTGCACCAGGGTGAGATTGATGGTATACCCTGTCTATACTTACATCAAATTCTTCAATTTTACCACCTTTAATAACAGTATAAATCTTGGCCTGACCCTCCTGTACCTGGGAGGCAGGAAGAACCGGAATAGGTTCATTAAAATATGGGTTTTCCGGTAATCTATTTAACTTCCCGTATATTCCATACTGTGTGTTTTTTCTGATCTCTCCAAGTATCTGTTTTGTTTGAAAAAAGGTACCCAGTTTTTCTCCAGGCAAACCCCTTTTTCCTGTATTTATGCCAGAAATCCTGGCTTCAATAATTTTACCCTGTCGGATATCAATTTTGACCTGACTGTTGGTTTCAGTAATAACATGTCCTAAAGCTCCATATTCCCCTGATTTCGGATCAAAAAATGTCAGGGTGCCTACACCGGCAACTCCATCATCAACATATAAACCTATCATATACTTTCCCTGTTTGTTTTTAACAGGATTCACTGGTATCTTTTTTATTCGTCCATCCTTTTTTTTGATTTCCAGGGTTAGCTTCCCCCCTGGAGCCATTTTTTGAATTAATGAAGCCAATTTTACTTTATCATAAACTTCAATCCCGTTAATTTTTAAGATAGTATCTCCAACTTCTATACCACTCTGGACTGCAGGATAATATTTGCGACCATCCTTTCCCTCGACAAAAGATTTACCAACAACCATTACACCTTTACTTCTTAATAAAACTCCAATAGCCTGTCCTCCAGGATATACCTTGACATCAGGTAAAACATTTACATTAATAGTTCTTAAAGGGATAATTCCAAAAAGCCTTACATTAAGTGAAGTTGACCCAACCTTGTCTCCTTTAACCTGAAGCTGATTTTCTTTTATCCTGAACTCCTTCTGTCCCAGTACCTGACCATTAATTTTCAATCCAATACCTCGACCACTTTTTTGAATATGCAAACTGAAAGGAAAATTAATATTAAAGGTTGACTCATTACCTTTTATTATAGATAAAGAAGAAGGTAAAGTATTAATAGAAAAAAAATAAAATAAAGATATGATTAAAATAAGACCAAAAAAAATACCTAAACCAATTTTTCTTTTCAATAATATCACACTCCTGCCAGCAGAAATAAATAAGGCATCTCTTATATTTAGAGATGCCCTAGCTAATTGAGGTTTATTCAGTTATATCTTGGCAGGTTATCCACTCAATTTATCTTTCTTTTGCCTGGCCATATTTAACATTTCATCGGCATGTTTTATGGTAGTTTCTGTTGTTTCAACACCACCGAGCATTCTGGCCAGTTCTTTTCTCCTTCCTTCGTAATCAAGCTGAAGAACCCTGGTAAAGGTATTATTATCAATAACTTCTTTGGTAATAAAGTAATGATTGTCGGCCATACTGGCTATCTGTGGTAGATGTGTTATACATAATACCTGTCTGTTTTTACTGATTCGAGCCAGCTTTTCAGCCATCATCTGGGCTGTTTTTCCTCCAACCCCACTATCTACCTCATCAAAAACCAGAGTATAAACCTGGTCAATATCAGCCATAATAGTCTTGAGGGCAAGCATTATCCTGGATAATTCTCCTCCGGAAGCAATCCTGGAAAGGGGTTTTAATTCTGAACCAGGATTTGTCGCTATTAAAAATTCAATATCGTCAATACCATTTTTCCGGGGTTCACATTCCTCAAAACTAACTTTAAAAATGGCGTCTTTCATGGCGAGGTCAGACAGTTCACTTTCAATCTTTTTTTGAATATTATTTGCCTGTTTTTTCCTTATTTTAGATAATTCCCTGGAGATTTTATAGTATTTTTGTTTTAATTCTTCTTTCTCATGTTTCAATTTTTCAATAAGCTTATCCTGTTTCTTTAAGGTATCTAGCTTATTCTTCATCCTGTCTTTATAGTCCAGAATTTCTTCTACTGTTTCTCCATATTTTCTCTGGAGATGGTTTATTAAATCTATTCTTTCTTCTATTGTATCCAGTCTATTCTGATTAAATTCAAGATTCTCATGGTAATCACGAATTCGAAAAGTTACATCTTCTAACTGATAAAAGACATCCCTGAAACTCTCCAGAATATTTTTTAAATCATTATCAAACTTCTCTAATGATTCCAGGTCTTTCATATAATTTCCTAACCTGTCCAGAAGCCCCGTATTATATTCATCACCGGAAAGCTCATTATATATTGTTCCGGTTTTAGTAAAAATTTCTTCCATGTTATTTAAAACCCGGTATTCGTTATATAGTTCTTCTATTTCATTTTTTTTGAGTCCGGCTTCTTCAATTTCATTAATTTGAAACTCAAGAAGGTCGATTTCCCGTGCTTTTTCCGCATCATCAATTTTCATATCTTTTAACCTGGTATCTATGTCCTTTATTTTGTTATACAATTTATTTATATTACGTTTAAGTTCAATACCTTTTTGATCAATAAAACCATCGAGAATATCGATATGAAGTTTCCTGTCCAGCAGGGACTGGTGTTCATGTTGGCCGTGAATATCAATTAGAAATCCCCCAAGTTTTTTGACCATTCCTGCAGTAGCCAGCTGACCATTTATCCGGTTTCGATTACGGCCATTTCGGTTAATCTCTCTTGATATAATCAAATAAGAAGGCTCAATTTCAAAACCCGATTCTTTTAGAAAGTTGTTAACTTCACCCATATTATCTGGCTCAAAGACAGCTTCAATAATAGCCCGGTCCTGTCCCCGACGTATTAAATCACTGGTAGCCCGGGCCCCGAGTAGAACTTCAAGGGCACCGATAATCATAGATTTACCGGCTCCGGTTTCCCCGGTCAGGACATTTAATCCCCTACCAAATTCCAGTTCAAGTCTATCAATAAGAATAAAATTTTTAACCCGAAACTCTACCAGCATTAACAAACTCCCCCTTAAACTATATCAGTAAATCCTGAAGTTTATTGAAGATTTCAGGAGTCTTCTCAATGGGTTTGGTCACTATCATAATAGTATCATCACCGGCAACAGTACCTATAACCCCTTCAATCTCAGCATTATCTATTGCAGAGCCCAGCCCTTCTGCTGTACCCGGCATAGTCTGAACAACTATGATATTTTCACTAAAGTCCATATCAATAACAAAATCCTGAAACATCTTTTTCAACCAGCTTATAATATCACCATAGGTCTTTTCATTGGGAAGAGAATATTTGTAACCACCCTTACCATCGGGCACTTTTATCAAACCCAGTCTTTTAATATCACGAGAGACAGTAGCCTGAGTAACATCAATACCAGATTCATGAAGACGTTCCACCAGTTCTTCCTGGGTACTTATATCCTCATTTTTTATGATGTTTAAGATCTTCAAATGCCTTTTACTCTTCATAATAACCCCCCCTTAAACTAACCCCACTTTCATCTTCTGATGAAGTATTGAATAAAAATTCCTGTCTGGCAACTTTACCATCTTAATTTCTTTATTGGAAGCAGAGATTAAGATTTCATCTCCTGTTGATAAAGGATAATTATACTGCCCATCAGCTGTAAACATCATAGCATCCTGTCCTTCAACAGTTACTTTCAATTTTTCTTCTTCAGAAACAACCATAGGCCTTATATATAGCGTATGGGGACAAATAGGGGTAACTACCATCGCTTTTAATTTAGGATTAACGATAGGCCCCCCGGCCGAAAGAGAATAAGCAGTCGATCCTGTAGTGGTTGCAATAATTAAACCATCTGCCCGGTATGATGTCACAGCCTGGTGATTAATATAGAGCTGGATACTGACCATCCTTGACCTGGCACCCCTGTTTATAACTACATCGTTAAGGGCATAGCTCCGGTATACCTCCTCCCCATCACTATATACTTTAGCTTCCAGTAACATTCTTTTTTCTATTTTATAGTTTTCTTCTAGTATAAACTCAAGAGCTTTGCTTAATTCATTGCCCTCAACCTCAGCTAAAAAGCCAAGCCTTCCCAGGTTTACACCTAACAGAGGTATATCAGCACCGATAAAATGATGGGCTGTATGAAGCAGGGTACCATCTCCTCCAAATATAAAAACTAAATCAACCAATTCCTTCATTCTGGTCAGGGGACAGCTATTCCTATCAAACCCTAGAGCTCTGGCAGTCTGGCTTTCAACACGATAATTTAATCCCCTTTTTTCCAACATGTTTAAAAACGAACAAACTATATTAAATCCCTCTTTTTTATCGGTATTAAGGACAACCCCTACTGTTAAAATTTATATCAACCCCCTAACCTCTTATGGGCCTGCGATATTACTTTATTGATTCGTTTATCCCAGTAATTACTGTCAAAATCGGTATCAACCGTTTTTTTTAACTGGACTAAAAACTCAATATTTTTACTGGAAGCCCCGGTAATTGGAGAATAGTCCAGGTTAACAATTGACAGTCCCTGACCAATAAAAAAATCAAACATCTCTTTAAGAACCTGACGGTGGACCTTTTTTTCTTTAACTACACCATTTTTCCCAACTCTATCAGGACCTGCCTCAAACTGGGGTTTAATCAAACAGATTATATCCCCGTTTTCAGTTAAAAACTTCAGGGCAGGTGGAATAATCAACCTCAATGAAATAAACGATACATCACTGACTATTATGGGTACTTTAACAGGTAAATCTTCAGGTGTAAGATATCTAAAATTAGTCCGCTCTAGAACTTCGACCCTGTTATCCTGCCTTAACTTCCAGGCCAGCTGACCGTATCCAACATCTATAGCATAAACCTTCCGGGCTCCATGCTGGAGAAGGCAATCAGTAAACCCTCCGGTTGAAGCCCCGATATCAATAGCTTCTTTCCCATCAACATTAATATCAAAGTTATTAAGGGCTTTCTCGAGTTTCAATCCGCCACGACTTACATAGGGAATTTTATTTTTAACTCTGATTTTAACATCTTCACTAACCCTGGTTCCAGCCTTTGTTTCCAGCTGACCATTAACCAATACATCTCCGGCCATTATTGCCCTTTTAGCCCGGCTTCTTGTTTCAAAAAAACCCTTATCTGTTAATAAAATATCTAGGCGTTTTTTCCGGGCCATAGACCTAATTCCACCCTTTCGTCAACTAACTTTAAGGCAGATTCTATAATCGCATTTTTGTCTATATGATAAATTGTCTGGAGATGGCCGGTAGGTCCATGGGGCAAAAAGCGGTCAGGCAATCCCAATCTCTTGACCTTTATTCCTCTCAGGTCATTTTCATTAATAAATTCAAGGATGGCTGAACCAAATCCTCCTTTTAAAGCATGCTCTTCGACTGTAATAACCTTTTTACATTCATTTATTTTGTTTAATATTAAATTTTTATCCAGAGGTTTTATAAATCTGGCGTTTATAACAGCTGCCTTTATTCCCTGTTGGCTCAACACTCTGGCTGCTTCCATAGCCGGATAAACCCGTGAGCCTACTGCAATAATTAAAACATCTTTTCCATCACATAGGAGCTCACCTTTGCCAATCGGTATAGTTGAAAAATCATTATCAAGTTCTACTCCATAGCCTTCACCCCGTGGATATCTGATAGCTACCGGTTGGTCATTATTTATAGCTGTATAGATCATATGCTGTAGTTCATTTTCATTTTTCGGAGCCATAATTATAATATTTGGAATTGCTCTAAGAAATGATAAATCAAACAGGCCATGGTGGGTTTCCCCATCAGCACCAACTATTCCCGCCCTGTCAATGGCAAAAGTAACAGGTAAATTTTGAATACAGGCATCATGTATAACCTGATCATATGCCCTTTGCAAAAAGGTAGAATATATGGCCACAACCGGTTTCATACCCGCCCGGGCCATTCCAGTGGCCAGGGTCACCGCATGCTGTTCAGCGATGCCAACATCAAAAAATCTATCAGGAAATTCTTTTTTGAAGTAACTTAAACCCGTTCCTTCAGGCATAGCTGCAGTAATGCCAACTATTTTTTTATCTTTATTACCCAGTTTAACCATGGTCTGTCCAAATACCTGACTATAGGTGAAATTACTTTTTTTCCGCTTACTTTCACCATTATCAATTTTGAAAGGGCTTACCCCATGAAACTTACTTGGCTGACTTTCAGCAGGTTTATACCCTTTACCTTTTTTGGTATTAACATGTATTAAAACCGGTCCCTTAATGTTGTCTGCATTCTTGAAGTTTGTAATTAATTCCTGTATATTATGGCCATCAAGGGGCCCCATATAAGTAAAGCCCATTTCCTCAAAGAGCACCCCGGATAGGAATAAATACTTTAATCCATCCTTTACTCTTTCCACACTCCGGGAAACAGTATTACCAATTTTAGGAATGCGGCTCAATAAAACCTCAACATCATCTTTAAATTTACTCAGAGTCGGATCTGTTCTAATCCGGGATAAATAATGAGAAAGGGCACCTACATTTTTAGATATAGACATTGCATTATCATTCAATACAACCTTAATATCCGTTCCCAGGTGCCCGGCATGGTTGAGGGCTTCAAAGGCCATTCCACCCGTCAGAGCACCATCACCAATTACTGCATATATCCTGTCATTTCTGTTCTTTAAATCCCTGGCCAGGGCCAGACCCAGGGCTGCAGATATCGATGTGCTACTATGACCTGTCTCTATAACGTCATGAATACTTTCACTATACTTTGGAAAACCACTTAGTCCCTTATACTGTCTTATAGTATGAAATTTTTTTTTGCGACCGGTCAGTATTTTATGGGTATAAGACTGGTGACCGACATCCCAGATTATTTTATCCTTGGGACTGTTCAAATGATAATGCAGAGCCAGCGTCAGTTCAACAACACCAAGGTTGGAAGCAAGATGGCCCCCTGTATCTGCCACTGTTTCAATAATAAACTTTCTAACTTCCTGGGCAAGACTGTTGAGGTCCTCAATATTTAAGGATTTCAAATCCTCAGGGGAATTAACTTTATCAAATATATTGCCCATTATAAGTCACCTCTTATTTTGTTAATGACCCTTCGTTTCACAAGACTTAAACCTGCCAGTATCTTACCTACAAAAAAAATAATCTCATCGGCCTTCTTTATACCATACCATTTAAAGAAAGCTTTACCTCCAACTGTAAGGGACGCAATTAACCCAATTGTTATCAAATTTGTAAAAGTTTCTGCCAGATTCCACCTGTCAACTAGCTTAATTACGATAACAGCACCAATAGCTCCACTGATGGTACCACAGATGTCACCAACAATATCACACATAAAACTGGCTACCCGGTCCGCATGTTGGACAAGATAAAGACCCTGTCTGGCTCCAGGTATTTTTTTGGCAGCCCGGGCATTAAAATTCTTTTCCTCAGCTGCTGTTGCAGCAACTCCTACCATATCACTAATAATACCGACAAAAATAATAGATAATAAAACTATTATTGCTGTATTCAAAGAAATATATCTTATTCTTGACTGTGAAATTAGTGTAACCAAAATCGCTATTAAAAATGTAACCAGACCAATAGTTATACTACTTCTAAGATTTTTCAGGCCATTCCTCATGTTTTTCAATCTATTTTCACCCTCTGGGTTATTAATTTCAGTATTTTTCGACTTGTATAAACATCATTATCTATGTATATTTAACCAATAACCAGTAATTTATTTTACCCTAAATAAATTAAAGAGTCAACAAAACCCCCTTAAATCAGGGGTATTATGATAAAAATTTATAACTGAAAATATAATTTGTATAAAAATCACCCATAGGTGGTAGCATACCAGGTAAACGCTGCGGCTTAGGTCCAGTAGGTTTTCCCCCGGGATTGCTCCCCTGTCACCAGGGGAGCGGTTTCCCTTTAAAATCCCGACTGTAGGGTCACCCACTACAGGACTGGATTACCACTAAGACCACACTTTAATCCCTGGTATGCCCCGGCCATCACCGGACAGTCTAGAAGTTTTCCTTGGCAACACTGTCCTATCCCCTAGCTTCTTTTGCAGCCCAGGTTTCCAGTAGCATTACCCTGCCCGGTACCAAAGCAGGATCATTCTACTGTCCCCTGAGCCACTCAAAGCAGGCTACACTGCATGCATCTTTCCATACATGCAGGTTTACCCGAATTCCTTTTTCCCCAGAAAAGGAATTCAGGCCTCCACGGGATCGGGGTCAACGCCCACATGCCTTTGTGGATCGCCCCTCTCCCTTAACTCCCAGCACTGACCCCCGACTGGGCGTCAGAAGCCAACACCAGGAACTTCATCGGTGTGCCCTTGACGGATTTTTAGGCCCGTCTTCAGGGATAGCGTGTTGACTAGAATACTGCACCACCTATGGGATTTATGTTAAACTTTTTATTATGCTTTCATAAGTCCATGGATAATTATAACATATATAACCTCAGGCTTCAATCTGTTACAAAATACCTTTATAACTTGTATTTAATTCCTGTTTTCCCTCAATATTTTGTAGCTTATAACAGGGGTTGCTTTTGTAATCATAAAAATAAATACTAAAGATATTCGAAATCATTAAGTTACCTGTCATGATTGTCTTACCAGTATATAATCAACTAGCTGCTTTAATAAAAAGGCTCTTTCACCAAAAGGCCCAAGGGAATCACGGGCCTTCTCAGCATTGAATTCAGCTTCTTTAACAGCCTGTTTCAATCCCAGTAAACGGGGATAGGTAGCTTTATTAAGTTCATCATCACGGCCAACCCGTTTTCCCAGTACTTCCTCATTACCGGTAACGTCAAGAATATCATCAACTATTTGAAATGTCAACCCCAGGTATCTGGCATATCTCTCTAATGCAGTAAGTTCTGTCCGGTCAGGATTAGCACAATAAGCTCCCGCTAAAATAGAGCTTTTAAAAAGAGCTCCCGTTTTACCGGAATGAATTTTCTTTAGCTCTTCAAGGGAAATTTCTTTATCTTCTGCTTCCAGGTCAAGTACCTGTCCCCCAACCATGCCGTTATGACCAGCCCCTTGACTGATAACTTCAATAATTTTCAACACTTTATCCGGAGGCAAATTAAGTTTAGATAATATATTAAAAGCAAATGTTAAGAGGGCATCCCCGGCCAGTATTGCTGTTGCCGTGCCAAACACTTTATGGTTTGATGGTTTCCCCCGTCGAAAATCATCATCATCCATACTGGGTAAATCATCATGAATAAGGGAATAAGTATGAACCAGCTCTATTGAAGCCCCGACCCGCAAAGCACTATCACGATCTCCATCTAACATCTCAGCCACCATCAGGGTTAAAATCGGGCGTAGCCTTTTTCCCCCAGAAAACAGGCTATATTTCATAGCCTTAACCAGCCCGGGAGCCAGGGCATTTTTCTCAATATTCATTATTTCCTTCAAAACACTGTTGACTTCACTGGTGTATTGAGTCAAAATTTCTTTTATATTCACCTGGTTCAATTATTACTCCCCCCATCCTCAAAGCTAACACTTCTGGTAAAGGTACCACCTTCTTTTAATACCTTTTCTATTTTCTCTTCGGCCTTATTAAGTTCCTGATTACAATAATTAACAAGCTTAACCCCTTCTGAAAACCTTTCCAATGATTTATCAAGGCTTAAACCACCTGTCTCCAGACAATCTACTATCTCTTCAAGCCTTTTCAGGGCCTTTTCAAAATTCAACTCTTTTTCCTTACTTTCTTCAGCCATCCTGTTCACCTTCTTTCATGGTCCTCTTTACCTGACTCAATATAATTCCATCACTAAGGCGACTCCTGATTACATCACCTATATCAACCTGAGTGATACTATTAATGGGTTCACTCCCCTTCAGGGTTATACTATATCCCCTCTCAATAGTCTTCAGGGGGCTGAGACTATCCAGCTTACCACTTAAAACCCTGAATTTTTCACGGGCATCTTTCAACCGGCCTTCCATGGCCCAATCCAGCCGTCTTGATAATTCATCAACATATTGTATTTTTTGAATAAATAATTCTTCTGGCCTGGTCAGAACTTTTTTTAAAGAGAGTGAATTCAATCTATCCCGGTAACTTTTTATTTGATAACTGACCGAATTATATAATCTGGTATAAAGATTGACAAGGTGTTTTTCCAGTTCAATCCGGTTAGATATAGCCAGCTCTGCAGCAGCAGATGGAGTAGGTGCTCTGAGATCAGCCACAAAATCGGCTATAGTAAAATCTGTTTCATGTCCGACTCCACTTATTACCGGAATCCTGGAATTATATATAGCCCTGGCAACAACTTCTTCATTAAAAGACCAGAGTTCCTCAATAGACCCACCACCACGGCTTACAATAATAACATCAATATCATCCCGTGAATTAAGGTATTCTATTCCCTCAACAATTTCCCTGGCTGCCTTTTTACCCTGAACCAGAGAAGGCACTATTAAAACCGAAACATTTTTAAATCTCCGTTTAACCACTGATAATATATCCCTGATAGCTGCCCCGGTTGGCGAAGTAACAACCCCTATTTTTCGCGGCAACAGGGGAATTTCTTTTTTATGATCTTCGTTAAATAAACCTTCTTTTTCAAGTTTTTCCTTTAACTGCTCAAAAGCAAGGTAAAGGGCTCCTTTTCCGGCAGGCTCGAGATGGTCTACATAAAACTGGTAATCACCACGGGGTTTGTAGACACCGACATAGCCATGGGCGTTAACCTTCAACCCGTCTTCTGGCTCAAATTTAAGCTTACGGTTATACCCCCTGAACATAATTGATTTAATACAGGACCTTTCATCCTTTATTGTAAAATACATATGTCCGGAGTTGTGATGATGGAAATTTGATATTTCCCCGGTTATCCAGAGGTCATTTAAAACAGAATCCGAAGTTAATAATTCTGTTATTCGACCGGTAACTTCAGATACAGTGTATATTTTAGACTCCATGATACTTCCTGGCTTTAACAGTATTTTTCATAAGCATGGCTATGGTCATCGGACCTACTCCTCCGGGCACCGGAGTTATGTAACCAGCCCTCTGGCGGGCTGCTTCAAAATCAACATCCCCGACCAGATGACCATCAACCCGGTTGGTCCCCACATCAATTACAGCAGCACCCTCCTTGACCATTTCGCCCTTGACAAGTTTGGGACGACCGGCTGCAACTACCAGTATATCTGCCTGTCTGGTTTCAATACCCAGATCTGCGGTATGGGAATGGCAAACTGTAACAGTAGCATGTCTTTCCAGTAATAAATGGGCCACCGGTTTACCTACAATATTACTCCTTCCTACTACAACTGCCTTTTTCCCATCTATTTCTATTCCTTCCCTGTCAAGTAGCTCAATAATACCGAGGGGGGTACAGGCCTCAAACCGCTGCCCGGTCATCCCACTAAATAGTTTTCCTGTATTTATAGGATGAAAACCGTCCACATCTTTAAAAGGACTAATAGCTTCTATCACAGCTTTTTCATCGATATGATCAGGTAAAGGTAACTGAACCAGTATACCATCAATTTTTTCATCATTATTTAATTTGTCGACAATATCAAGCAACTCATCCTGAGTTGTCTGCCTGGAGAGGTAATCCACTTTTGAATATATACCAATTTCTTTGGCCACCTTCTCTTTCATTCTGACATAGGTCCGGGACGCAGGATCATCTCCAACCAGAACTACTGACAGTCCTGGAGGGCGCCCCTCTTCAGTAAATTTTTTTACTTCTTCCTTCAATTCATTCCTGATCTCACTGGCAATTTTCTTCCCATCAATAATCTTACCCACTTAAAAATCTCCCCCTTTACTTATCTTTATTATCGCTACGCAAATACTCTAAAATACTACGGGCCGCTTTCTTTCCAGCCCCCATAGCTTCGATAACTGTAGCCGCCCCGGTAACTACATCACCACCGGCAAAAACACCCTGACGTGAAGTGGATAGATTTTCATCAACTTTAATACCACCCCAGGATTCAGTCTCAATTCCACGGGAATTACTGGTTAATAAAGGATTGGGAGTCTGACCAATGGCAACAATAACAGTATCCAATTTCATGTTCCAGTTAGAACCCTCAACCGGAATGGGTCGCCTCCGTCCTGATTTATCTTTTTCACCAAGTTCCATTTTAATACATTCGAGAGCAGTTACCAGACCGTTCTCCCCATGAATTTTAACCGGACTGCTCAATAATATAAATTCAATCCCCTCTTCCCTGGCATGCTCAATTTCTTCATTCCGGGCAGGCATTTCCTCTTCTGAACGCCGGTACACAACCATTACCTTTTCAGCTCCGAGCCTTTTTGCTGTTCTGGCAGCATCCATAGCCACATTTCCACCACCAATTACCGCAACCCTCCTGCCAACCTTAACCGGTGTTTTGAACTCAGGAAATTTATAGGCCTTCATCAGGTTAACCCTGGTTAAAAATTCATTGGCTGAATAAACCCCATTAAGATTTTCACCAGGAATATTTAAAAATAGGGGCAATCCAGCACCAGTTCCAATAAAAACAGCTTTATACCCGTCTTCAAATAATTCATCAATTGTTATTGTTTTTCCGATTATTACATTTAATTTAAATTCCACACCGAGTTTTTTTATATTTTCAACTTCCTGGTCTAAAATAGACTTTGGCAATCTAAATTCAGGAATACCATAACGAAGAACACCACCGGTATCATGCAGGGCTTCAAAAACTGTTACTTTAAAACCTTCTTTAGCCAGATCGGCTGCAGCAGTAAGTCCTGCCGGTCCTGAGCCAACCACCGCAACCCTGTCTCTGGAATCAGAATTAGTAGAAATATTATCTCCGTCGGTTACAGTCTTTTCTCCTGAATTATTATTTTTCTCTTGCTCAAGTATTAAATCAGCCACAAATCTTTCCAGCCTACCGATGGCTACCGGTTCAAATTTTTGACCCAAAACACATACTTTTTCACACTGGTTTTCCTGGGGACAGACCCGGCCACAGATTGCCGGTAAATTATTTTTAGACTTTATTATTCTGTTTGCCCCTTTAATATCATTTTCTCTTAAGGCTTTTATAAACCGGGGGATAGGTACATTCACCGGACAACCTGAAACACAGGGTGAGTGTTTACATTGAAGGCAGCGCTCGGCTTCTTTAATGGCTTCTTTTTTATTATAACCAAGGGGAACCTCTTTAAAATTTTTTATTCTTTCATCAGGAGGTTGATTTTTCATTGGAACCCGTTTTCTGACTACTGGCATCAGTCACTCACCTCTTTTTTGTTGACCATTTTTTCTTCCTCGTTATAAAAGTTAAGTCTATTCATTAACTCCTCAAAATCAACCTGGTGACCATCAAAGGCTGGTCCATCTACACAGGTAAATTTTGTTTCACCACCTACTGTAACCCGACAGCCACCACACATACCGGTTCCATCTACCATTAATGAATTTAAACTGACGATTGTTTTTACCCCATAGGGTCTGGTCATATCAGACACAGCCTTCATCATAGGGACCGGTCCAATGGCAACAACCAGATCAATTTCTTCTTCTTCCAATATTTCAGCCAGTATATCTGTAACAAAACCGTGATGACCCTTACTACCATCATCAGTAGCTATATATAGTCTATGACTTATTTTTGCCAGTTCTTCCTCTAAAATAAGCAATTCTTTAGTTCTGGCTCCAGTTATAGCAATAACCTCAGCACCTTTTTCATAAAACCCCTTTACCTTCGGGTATAAAAGGGCAGTACCCGAACCCCCACCGAGGCAGACAACCTTATCATAACCTTCCATATCCATATGCTGGCCCAGGGGACCGACAATATCTTTAATAAAATCTCCTTTTTCAAGTTGACCGAGCAATCTGGTTGTATAACCAACTTCCTGAAATATTATTGTTATTATCCCCTTTTCCCTATCATAATCGGCTACTGTAAGAGGAATACGCTCCCCGTTTTCATTAATACGTAGCATAATAAAATTACCCGGTCTGGTTTTGCCGGCAATAAGTGGAGCTTCTACATCTATCTTCTTAACAGTGGGGGCCAGTACCTCTTTATTAATAATTTTATACATTATTCTCCCTCCAATTCTCCTCAAGCTATTTTTTAAATTCGATAAATGAATTTAGATATCCTGCTTATTTAAATATTAACAGGGTGGACTTGGTTCATCATCAGGTATTAAGGTAATCATTCCCCTGTCTTCAAGTATTTTTGTTACTTCAGCCATACTTGACCTCTTATCTTCAGGTAAACCTTCTATAAAACTGTTAATCTGCTCCAGGGGGACATTATTTACATATTTAATACCACCATATTTAATGACCCGTGTCTTTCTGTTTTCAGGATTGACATTTTCATTGTCTTCATTTTTGATGTTCATTTTAAATCTTCTCCTTTATATTAAATCTTTCTCCTTATCTTTAACTTCTCCTTATCCACTTCTCCATATCATGTGGGTAACATATTAAATTAAGCGATTATTTTTGGTTATAACCTTTACAATAATAAAACAGTACCTTTACAATAATACTGATTTATTATTATTATTACCTTACATGATAAAAAATAATATTTCAAGTAAATAAAAGACTTGACAAATAAAAAAAAATTGTTTAATATATATATTGCACAGCAAAAATACCATAAAAAAGTGCTGAAGTGGCGGAACTGGCAGACGCGCATGATTCAGGGTCATGTGGTCTTAAAGACCGTGTGGGTTCGAATCCCACCTTCAGCACCATTTTTTTATCCAGTTACCGAACATTTGTTTTTTAATAATTAATATACCCAGAGGATTTTAAAGAAATTGTCTTTGATTAGACAGATCCTGAGTTATATTTTTTATCATTAATCGAAAGTTATTTATCTCCTTTACCATAATTTACATGTAGGTATTATCATTATTTTATTGTATTAGTATATATTAGATGTTCTATTTATATATTCCATTACAGGAGGTATTTTCTTTTATGAAAAAATTTTACTATCATTATTTGAAATCTTTATCAATGTACTTATCCCTTATTATTATATTAACACTTTTTATGCCTCTCAATATTGAAGCTGCTAAAGTACACCGGGTAAAACCCGGGGAAAATCTTTATAGTATAGCCAGAAAATATGGTGTAACCGTTAATGAAATTATCAGAACAAACAATTTACGTAATCCCGGTCAATTTTTTTCAACCCAGGCATTAATTATCCCTGATGCTTACCGCCCCAATATTTATCGTGTCCAGAAAGGAGATACTCTTTATCTAATCTCTAAAAAGCTGGAAATACCAATGGATTTTTTAGCAAAAGTAAATTACCTGACCGATAAAGATGAACTATATGAACGCCAGGTTCTCTATGTTCCTGCCTGGCCCAGGTTTCATAAAGTTAAACCCGGTGACACCCTTTATAAAATATCAAAAAGATATGGAATTTCTTTAAAGAGAATTAAAGAAGCAAACCAGTTATACAGTCATAATAACCTGAAAATAGGTCAGTATATCAAAGTACCGGCTCCGGAGTATAAACCACCTGAAAGAAAAGACCCCCAGTATACAAAGTTATTTCCTGATACCTTTTTCTTATCAGGTAAAACCAACGGATATAATATAGCCTTAACCTTTGATGACGGTCCTGATAACATTTATACCCCTAAAATCCTTGATATACTAAAAAAATATAATGTAAGAGCCACCTTCTTTTTAATGGGTAGCAGGGCTGACAGATACCCTGATATTGTAAAACGAATGGTCAGGGAAGGCCATATAGTAGCTAACCACACCTGGTCCCATGTAAACCTGAACAAAACAACATCGTCACGTTTCTATAATGAAATTACAAATACCAGTAATACAATAAAAAATCATACCAGTCTTACACCGGCTTTAGTACGGCCACCTTATGGAGCAGTGTCTACCAGTGTAATTAAGCGACTTAAAAATATGGGTTTTAAGGTTATATTCTGGTCAGTAGATTCCAGGGACTGGAATACCCAGGATGTTGATAAAATTTTAATTAATACCCTGCCAAATGTCAGAAAGGACTCCATAATTCTCTTTCATTCAGCCGGTGGTGAAGGCCACGATCTCTCGGCAACTGTCAGGGCTTTACCGGAGTTAATTAATACCTTAAGAATGCTTGACTATCGCTTTGTAAACCTGACCCAGCTTCTTGGCATTAAGGCATACCAGTAATAAATGAAACATGAAGGAATCATGCACGCCGAACAGTTCCTGTGTTCATCAAACTATACCAGTAATTAATTGAAATCTAACCTGGAAAGGCTGTTAACTATGAATCGTTAACAGCCTTTTTCATCATTTCATGAACAAGTTTTTTATCACGCTGGTAAATATCTTCCCGGTAATGTATTACACCATCATCATCAACCCAGACAGTCAAATATATTAAATAGATTGGAACAGGGTTTTTTAGTTCAATAACCTCCCTGTTACCACTATTTATTATACTAATTACTTCATTATAACTCCAGTTGCTCTGGCTTATAAGAACTTTCGCCAGCTCCAGAGGTCTTTCCACCCTGATACATCCATGACTTAAAGCCCGTTCCCTGTATTCAAATAATCCCCTGGATGGAGTGTCATGTAAATATACATTGAAATCATTGGGAAACAAAAATTTAATACTACCCAGGGAATTACCCGGGCCTGGTTTCTGACGTAATTTATAACTAAAGTTTTCAGG
Organism: Halothermothrix orenii H 168; assembly: GCF_000020485.1. Taxonomy (GTDB): domain Bacteria; phylum Bacillota; class Halanaerobiia; order Halanaerobiales; family Halothermotrichaceae; genus Halothermothrix; species Halothermothrix orenii. Next base: position 698,182 of record NC_011899.1, on the reverse strand, counting down.
TGTTACCTCATCCCAGTTTATCTGGTCTTCTGGTATAATTTTTACTTCTCCTTCAAAACCACTTAAAATCTGAATATTATGTTTGTCCAGATAATCCGGGTCTTTTTTTATTTGAGGTAACAATTCATATCTGGTAATATTATCTGGTATATACCAGTAAGGATTTAAAACAATATACTCAATACTGTCATTAAAGGATGGAGTCTGATTTTCTCTACTTCCTACAATAACTTTAGATTCAAGGATAACCTTATCTTCCCTAATAACCTTTAGCTTATATTCTGGAATATTTACCATTACACACAGGTCAGGATTATCCCTGGGAAGCCATCTTAGTCTCTCCATATTTATTATAATTTTATTTATCTTTTCTTTTACGGGAATATTCAGGGCCTCAATTGTTTTATCATCAACGATTCCACTATCTTTTAACCCATGCCTCCTTTGAAATTTCCTGACTGCTTTTTCCAGTTCCCTGTCAAAATAGGTACCTGTATTTAATTGTTCCTCAGACAGGTCTCCAGACAAATAAAGCCGTCTCCTGAGTTCAATGATTCTCTTACTATAGTCACCGCGCTGTAATGGGGGGCCATAACCTACTCTGGGCCAGTCTTTAGATGATATATTTCTCAGGTGGGATAAGGCCTTTCTCATTCTGAAATACAGCTCCTGACCGGGATAT